>NZ_JACJSC010000011.1 GCF_014697575.1 Planktothrix sp. FACHB-1365
CGACTATTTGAATCAGTTGAGCAGTTAGAAGAGTTGTTACATAAATTATTAAATGAAGGAGAGCTAATCATTAATTGGTCTCGTAAAATTAAAAATAAGGGCAATGCTGTTTATTAAATCAAGCTGCGTAGCAGCTTATATTAGAACGTTACCCTAAAGCAGAAATTAGTGTCGGTGCGCCCAAATTTAAACAAGTAACAACAGCCAAAGTTGCTAATAATCAGGTTAAGATTTTGGCAATTTTGGGCAATGATGACGGGATTAATGTTGAAGCAGATCGAAACTTTTTAAATTCTATTCCGGGTGCTAAAGTTGAGTTTTTAGTTAAACCTAACCGCCAAGAACTCAACGATCAACTCTGGGAACAGTCTTGGGATATTCTCTTTTTTGCCGGACATAGCCGCACAGAAGGGGAGACAGGAATTCTATATATTAATAAGACTGAGAGTTTAACAATTCCTGACTTAAGATATGCGTTAAAAAAAGCTATTGAAAAAGGCTTACAACTGGCTATTTTTAACTCCTGTGATGGTTTGGGGTTAGCTCAAGATTTAGCTGATTTGAATCTACCTCAAATGATTGTCATGCGAGAACCTGTTCCTGACAAAGTAGCACAGGAATTTTTAAAATATTTTCTGGGTTCTTTTTCAGGGGGTCAGTCGTTTTATTTAGCAGTTAAGGAAGCGCGGGAAAGATTGCAAGGTTTAGAAAGTCATTTTCCTTGTGCGAGTTGGTTGCCTGTAATCTGTCAAAATGTTGCTAAATTACCGCCTACTTGGATTGAACTACAGGCTACTCAACATTATTCTGATAGAGATTCATCACTTTTACAACCAGAAAATGATAATGAGTATAAACCTCCATTAATATTGTCAAAAAATAATATATTGTCTGGGTTAACTCAATGGCTTCAAAAAAAATATACAAGAATAGCAGATAATCAAAGCATAACAAAGTTACCTGAATATTGTCCTTGCTGTGGGGTATCAATAAATTACACAAATTACGCTCACAAGTATGTAATTAATTGGGATGAAGACAAGAGAGAATTTAGAGTTGAACTTTTCTTGAGATGTGTTTATGATGGTTATGAATTACATCATCTACTTAAGCGCTTGCCGTTGTCTATAGCGCAAGACTCTTTTTGTTCTTGTGGATCAAAGTTATCTTTATCAAATCACACTATTCGACGTTCGGGTGATGAATTTGAGTTTGAGGGTATTTATATATGCCTAGTTTGCAGGAAAGAACAGCGTAGAATTTTCAATGATTTGAAGCGGAGGATCTATAATTCCTGGAAAAATATTAACAGTATAGAAATTAGACCAACAGGTGTGAAATATAAACAATAAAAGGATATAACCCATGTCAACAGCCAAACTAACAGATTATTTCAACTTCCTCACTCCCGATGATATTCGACTGAAAGGTACAAGAATTGGCATCGAAACTATCCTTTATGAATATATTGATCGCAGTTGCACTCCCGAAGAAATTGCCCAAACCTACCCCTCGCTAACCTTAGAACAAGTCTATGCGACAATTCTCTATTACCTACAGAACAAAGAAACGATTAGCAATTACCTAAAAAATTGGATAGAACACGGTCATAAAATGAGAGAACAACAGCGTCTCAATCCTCCACCAGTATCAGAAAAACTTCGGCAATTGAGAGCCACTAGACAAGCCCAAAAGTCAATCGAGTCAATTTACCCGACAGCAAACTCAGTAAATTGACGAATATAAGGAGCTTTAAACGCTAAAACAATATCCTCTTTAGCAACTCCCGCAGCGACCAACTCATTCGCTATTCCTGTTTCTGTTCTATCCCTCTGAATCCAAATTTTACCATCTTTTATATAGAAACCGGGTTTTTGCAGTTAACTTGACCTCACAAATTGAGTTTTGTTGAAAAACCCGGTTTCTTGACTTTTTGCAGTTAACTTGACTGTACAATTTCAGTTTTATTGAAAAACCCGGTTTCTTGACTCCATTTCTACTTATATGAAATCCCTAAATGTTTGCTACAAATCCCCCCTGTAGAGACGTTGCATGCAACGTCTCTACAGGGGGGTTGGGGGGGATCATCTGTAGCGTTCATAATGGGATTTCATATTAGCTAAATTTCTGTTAAAATATAACTACTTTCCATTTCACACCCCTATCTATTGAAATATTAGAAAATCGCGGCTTATCAGAATTTGCTAGAGTTAAGTTAGTGCTTTGTATTGGAGCAGCAAAATTATGATCCAAGTAATGATTAGCCCACAGTCCTTACTGGAAACAGGCATTAAAGTTGAGAAAGTTGATCACCTTCGACTCTTCAAATTTAGCGACGAGTTACAATCTAACCTCGAAGATTTGCTAGAAAAAAACAAGACAGGTTCGCTAACCCTAGAAGAAGAGGCAGAACTCAATGCCATCGGGGAACTTGACCGCATCTTTACCTACCTCAATTCCCTCTTGATTGCCGAGCAATGACTATTAATGAATTGACCAGGCAACTCGTGCGGAAACGCGCAGGCTACCTGTGCGAATATTGCCACTCTCCAGAGAAAATTAGCACCTCTCGTTTCACCATCGATCACATCCAACCGCGCTCTCTAGGTGGCTCTGACAATTCTGATAACCTGGCTTTAGCTTGTAGCCGATGTAACCAGCGTCGTTATAACTTCATTGTGGGTCGGGATGTGGAAACCTCAGCAATTCTGCCTTTATTTAATCCCCGTCAACAGCAGTGGTCTGACCACTTCATCTGGAATGCAGAGGGTACGGAGATTGTCGGCACAACTCCTATCGGTCGAGCCACTTGTGAGCGTCTTGACCTCAACGACGAGCGCTATAGAGGAGAACGTTCTATCCAAGAAGCCCGTGCGCTATGGGTTCAGGCTGGCTGGCATCCTCCCTCAGAAGATCCCCGGCAGCTTGAGTAAGCAGATTTGTCCGCACAAGCCCAAAAATCAATCGAGTCAATTTACCCCACAGCAAACTCAGTAAATTGACGAATATAAGGGGCTTTAAACGCTAAAACAATATCCTCTTTAGCAACTCCCGCAGCGACCAACTCATTCGCTATTCCTGTTTCTGTTCTATCCCTCTGAATCCAAATTTTACCATCTTTTATATAGAAACCGGGTTTTTGCAGTTAGCTTGACTTCACAAATTGAGTTTTGTTGAAAAACCCGGTTTCTTGACTTTTTGTTGTTAGCTTGACTAGAAATTAAGATTTATTGAAAAACCTGGTTTCTTGATTAAAGCTTGATTGTCACCGTCTTAATTTCGGTGTATTGTTGCAAACCGTATTCGCCTAATTCGCGCCCAATTCCAGATTGTTTAAATCCGCCAAAGGGTGCAGCCGCATCGAAAACATCATAACAATTGACCCAAACTGTACCCGCCCGCAGACTGTTAGCAATAGTATGAGCTTTAGTAATATCTTGCGTCCAAACCGCCGCAGCCAGACCATAAATGGTATTATTAGCTCGTTCAACCACCTCGTTGATATCTTTAAACTTGATAATACTCATCACCGGCCCAAAGATTTCTTCTTGAGCAATCTTCATCTCATCCCGAACATTTGCGAAAACAGTAGGCTCGATAAAGAAACCGCGATCGCCGACACGATGACCCCCGCATAACATCTGGGCATCTTCTCGTATACCAGATTCAATGTAGCCCATCACCTTATTAAACTGCTCTTGATCCACCTGCGGCCCTTGCTGAGTGTTAGCATCAAAAGGATCGCCGACGACTCGTTGTTTAGCACGTTCAACGGTTTTGGCGACAAACTCGTCATAGCATTTTTCTTCCACGAACACCCGCGACCCCGCACAGCAGCATTGTCCTTGGTTAAAAAATAGACCAAAGTGAGTTCCTTCGATGGCTGCATCCATATTGGCATCGGCAAAAATAATATTAGGACTCTTACCGCCCAATTCCAATGTGACACGCTTCAAATTGCTTTTAGCAGCAGCTTCCATAATTAAATGTCCCACTTCCGTTGATCCTGTAAAAGCAACCTTATCAATGTCATGATGGTGAGAAATTGCTGCCCCGGCTGTTGGCCCGTAGCCCGATAAAATGTTAACGACACCGGGAGGAAAACCCGCTTCAACGATTAGTTCACCGATCCGTAATGCTGATAAAGGAGTTTGTTCGGCGGTTTTAAGTACAACTGTATTCCCGGTTGCTAAGGCTGGCGCTAACTTCCAAGCCTGCATTAACAGAGGGAAATTCCAGGGGATAATCTGACCGACTACACCGATGGGTTCATGGCGGGTATAACAGAAATAAGAACCGTTAATCGGAATGGTTTTGCCTTGAATTTTATCAGCCCACCCAGCATAATAACGATAGCAAGCAATAACCAAGGGCAAATCAATATTCAGTGAATCCGTCACAGGTTTACCATTATCCAAGGATTCTAACTGTGCCAATTCCAAAATATTTTGTTCAATTAAATCTGCTAATTTGTACAGCAGTTCGCCCCGTTTCGTTGCTGACATTTTTGGCCAATTGCCACGGGTAAACGCCGTTCTTGCCGCTTTAACAGCCTGATCAACATCAGAGGAGTCAGCCTCAGCTACATCACAGATGATCTCACCTGTCGTGGGGTTAATGGTCTCAAAGCGACGACCCGAAACGCTATTCACCCATTCATTATTGATCAGTAATTGAGTTGGCCCAATTTTCACTTTTTGATCGGGTCTGATCGATGTCACCATGATTTATTCCTTTATTAAAATTGAAGTTTTGATCTCCTATAATTTTCGTTAATTGAAACCCCATTTTGGCAAATCTTAATACAAATTTCATCATGTTTAATTAATAAAAAGTCAGTATTTATGCGGATATAAGCAGATTAAATGGGTAAAAATTGAGGATCTAAGGTTTGTTCTAAGGTATAAGGACAGACTTCGGGAAAGATTTGTTCACCGAGTTTTGTTTCTCGAATAGCTAAGGCTAATCCTAATTCATAAGCATCGGGTAAAATTTGATTCAAATAAGCCTTTAAACTCGGACTATCTTGTAATAAAAATTTAATTTGAATGCGTTGTTCTCGAATGGTTCCCAACCAACTATTCGTTCGTTTATCAAGTTGAAATTGCCATTTTAACAAATGTCCTAAGAGAATCCCTAATCGATTTCTCAGTTCTTGTCGTTCTTTTCGTCCCAAGGCTTCGATTTCCTCAATTAAATTCAGTGTATCTAACTGTTGCCATTGTTGAGTTTTCAGAAGATTTACTTGATCTTCTATCCAACTCTGAAAATCGGTTTCATATAAATTAGTCATCGTTTATCCTCTATTTTGATTCATTAATTCCTTTAAACCGTTCTTTTGCTGTTTTGAATGCTTCTTCCATAACAACTTGAATTCTTTGCGGATCTGGTTTTTTTCCTCCCATTAAATCCCCAAAATAAACACAAGCTCCTTCCCCTAATGCCCAAGTATAAGCAGCAGCCCAAGACGCAGCAATAACACTGCCAAAACCGGGAATAAATTTAATTAATTCTCGACCGATCATTTGGGCTAAAAATCCTCCAGCGATCGCACTGACTAAGCCGCCTGCTTGAGAGGGATTTAAAGTTTTTCCATAAAGATTTCCTAATAACACCACCAGAGAAACTTGTAAGGCTGTTAATACGGGCATCGTAGCAAAGGGAAGGGGAACGGCGGCAACGGTTGCCGCCATAATACTAAAAGCTAAAATATACCGTCTTCCCACATCTCGATAGATATTTCCCAGTTGATCGTTAACCTCTCCATTTAATAATTGATGAATCGTTCTGGCTTCAGCTTCAGGGAGCAAATCGGCTAAGGTATCTCGCAAAGCTTCTAAGCCATAAAATACAGGGGTATAGCCATCTTCTTCTAAGGTAAAATCAATTAAAACAGCCTGATCATATAACCCTTTAAAGGCTAATTTTAATTCTGCAAAGGCTCGATTAATATCTTCAAAATCAGGGGGATAAATCCGATGGTTATCAATGTGGGGAGGATAAAGTTCATGGAGACAAGTAACGGCTAATAAACAAGGAATATTAGGATATTTTTTCCGTAAGCTTTGGGCAATTGTTCGTAACGTATCGGTGGCAAAATCGTTAATTTTAACCGTTAGAATTAAAACTCTTGCTCCTGGGCTTTCTTGTTGTAAATCCCCAATTAATTCTTGAATAATCAGATCAGTATTTTGATTAATATCCCCTAAGCCAACGGTATCTTTAAAAATCAGTAAGGGTAAATCATTAGAGGGATAGGCATAACGTTCAGTGTGTTGAGTATGAGGACGAAATCCTTGACCCACAATTTCGGCTGAAACCCCGGTTAACCCTCGAACAATTGAGCTTTTTCCCGCTTGAGGTTTGCCAATTAATAAGGCTTCTGTGGTGGGAAGTTCTGCCCGAACCTTTTCTAAAATCTCAGCAATTTGAGTTTCATTAACACTAAACCATTGGACAACGGTTTGAGCTATTTGGTCAGTCGGGAAAAGTCCTTTAAGTTGTTGGGTTGTCCAACTCCAACCGGCTGCAATTCCATCCATCCAAGAGGAATTAACAGAGGTTGATTGATTGGGCGTTTCAGACACCGGGGAGGAGATTTGAGAATCCGGGGTTTCAGTCATAGGTCAAGTTTGATATTCTCTACTTTGATTCTAGTTTAAGGTTAAAATCCTATTCCTCGGTTTCGGTTATCCTCCCCTGTTTCCCCCCGAATTCAGACCCATAAAATAAAATCAGGGTAGGTATCACCTACCCCAGCTTTTTAACCCTATATTTTCTCATTTAACCAATATTTGATGGTTTTATTCTCGATAGCCGGGACGAGTGGTAACGTTGGGATCACGATAGGTTTCGTGATGGGTTTTGGGCTGACGAAATAAGTTTGCTAAACCAATTAACCCTAGAAGTCCTAACCAACCCCAGTTATTATTATCATCTCTTGTTTCTTGAAATGGAGTCGTATCAATAGTAGGACTATTAGGATTAGTTTGAGCTTGAGCCGGTAAGGAAGCCGGAAATATAGCTAAACTTAAAGCAATCATTCCTGTACCCAAAAGCTGTTGCACAGACGGTTTAATTCTCATGAGTAATCCTCTATTTTAGTAGCGGTTTGCGGCTTCATCTGTGGTGCGATAACGGGGGGCTGGATCTTCATTTTTACGAGCTAAACCACCTAAACCAATTAAACCGAGCAGACCCAGCCAACCCCAATCAAAATCTCGATCTCCTGCGGTTTGGGTGTAGGTTGTATTGGTGTTATCTGTGCCTGTTGTGCCTGTATCTGTGGGTGTGGTTTGAGCAGAAGCAGACAGTGTAGACGGCAGAACTGCTAAACTTAAAGCTAAGGCAGTAGCACTCACTAATTTGGGTAAAGAATTCAGTTTCATGAATTAATCTCCTTGGATATTCGCTCGGTTAAGATGTGAATCAACGATTTAGAATTAAAATCGGGCTTCAACAATGTAAGCGATGTTTTAAATGTAGGGGATTTGTCTGCCTATTTCCTCCCTCTTTAGCCATAACATAAAGTCAAGTACAGTTAACACTAAAGAGATAGCTAGGGAACACCGAACAGGGAACACCGAACAGGGAACAGGGGGAAAAGAAAATAGGGAATAGGTAATAGAGGGGATAGGAAAAAGTTATTAGGTATCCGATCAATTATTTATAGCAAATATTTAAGGATGGAATATAAAATATTTCTACCTAATAAGAAATTCTTTCTTAAACCAGTTTTTGTCAGATTATAAAAGCCTGAGAGTTAGAGGTCAGCTTCATCAAGCAACCTTCAAGCCCTAAATCGATGCGCGACGGTGCAAATCCCAAAATTTAAGCTAATATGGCTAAATCAAGAACCTTGAATCTCAGTTGATATTGGCAAAATTGAGAGATCATCATTGTTGATTCTCAATGATACATCAACTGAGTTTAAGGTGAATAGTATGCTAATAGTAGCGTACTTGTTTGCAAGTCGTGTTAGTGTTGAGGTAGCACAATTTAACATACTCATGGTAACAAAGAATATCAGGGCCGTTACTTACGTTCCCCCGGATTATCATAAAAAACTGCGTCAGTACATGAAACGGCACAACTTAACGGAAAGTGCAGCGTTAGTCCAAATGATTAAACAGTTCTTTGATGGGGAACAGCCGCAACTCAATTCTGAACTGCGAACGGAGGTCGAAGAAATTGTCCAAGACCAAGTAAAACTGTTAAAAGGAGATATTGACCTTTTAAAAGGACAAATTGCCTTGATGCAGCAGTTATTAGACAAAACTGTCACGGCTGAAACGACTCGTCGTGGAGCTAATTCTACTAATAATAATCATCCTAGAAATTTATTGAGGTTGACACCCAAAACAGAAGAAGAATTAACTCGCCGCTTAGGAGTGAATACAGGAAGTGTTGCCAAAGAATTTGCCAAAGGTGCAGAACATTTTAGCTATTGGAGTCAACAAAAAGATCCCAGTGGTATTGGTTGGCACAGACGGGGGGATGGTTTGTACTATCCGGTTTAAATAATTACACTTCCTTTTCGACCCAAACTGTTACCGCCGCAACGGCAATTAACATCTCATCATTTTTGTCTTGAAATTCTTCAATTGCCCGTCCTTGTACCACCATTCCCCCGGTTTCAACGGTAATTGTTTTCTGTCCAAAGGGTAAAACGGCTAATACTTCTTCAGTTCTGACTTGTTCAGGATAGGGAACGGCAATTTGCACTTCTACAATCATTTCATTGGGATGATTTAATCCCGCTACTTCCCAAATTCCGGGTAACGCATTATGGGCGATCGCATTTCTAAGTGCCCTAGCGGCGGCAACCGTAGGTTCCTGTCCATGTTGATCAACCCCCATCCCCATTTCAATTACAAATCGTTTTTTAGCCATGATTTTTATTGGTTATTTTTAACTCTATATTGTATCTAGGAAAAGACTTGATGACTAATGGCTTGATAAGTATATTCGGGACAGTCAGAATCTGAATGGGTTTCTAAACATTCAACTTCCACTTTCATTTGGTTCATTTCTGCCATTCCAAAAATAGTCGCAAAGGCAATATCCGCCGCATCTCGTCCCGTTCCAATTCTAATTAATCCATTACGGGGAGCAAGGCGAGTGGCGTCAAATAAGTACCAGCGATCGCCTAAATACGCCTCAAAATAAGCATGAAAATTCGGGGGTTGTAGTTTATAAGCATAACCCGATGCAAACCGAGCCGGAATATTTAAAGAACGGCAAAAAGCAATTCCTAAATGGGCAAAATCTCGACAAACTCCCGCCCGTTCTGTCACCGTATCAAAGGCAGAGGTATGTTGATCACTACTCCCTGATAAGTAAGTTACATTATCATAAATCCAATTACAAATTGCCGTTACTCTGGAATAATCGGGCAATAAATGACCGAATTCTGATTGAGCAAACCGCATTAATCGGTCAGATTGACAATAGCGACTTGGATAAATATATTGTAAAAATTCTAAGGGAAGTTTTGCTATCGGAACTTCATTAATTGTTGTGGGATTGGTTTCTTCATACATCACATCAACAATGGCCTGATAGGATAAGCTTAAATTCCCTGAAGAAACATTAATCCGAATATAACGATTTTTTAAATTAGGATCAATATATTCTTCATGATTAAGCTCCGGTTCTAAGTTCAAATGTTCTTCTAAGATAGTTTGACTTGTCGTTTTAGCAACATTAACATTAAAAATAAATGTAGTATTGCTACTCACTTGATAGTTTAATTCACAACTAACTTTAAATTTCATAATTCCCAACCCTTCAACCCTTTATTGCGATTGTTCAACCCTCAGAAACCGGGTTTCTTTAAGAAACCCGGTTTCTACATTTCACTAACTTTAATTGATAGCGATATAACGCCACCGGATGACCACTAGCTGCAAAAAAATTCGGATCTTGAGGAGATAAATAAACGGCCGTTACTTGATCTCCGATAATCGATTTTACCTCATTAAATGAATTTTTGTCGTCAAATTCTGCCTGGTAAGCCGTTGTAGTTTCCACTTCATTCAAATAGATTTGAGATGAACTTTCAAAGACTTGTTGACTAATTTCGGTGGCAATAAATTGATCTTCACGGGGAGTTTCAGAACTCCGACCTGTGACCGTTGAAATTAGTTCTACATTTCCGGGTAAAGCTGTGATTAGGCGATTCGAGTTTGTGGGATCAGCCTTAACGGATAAAATCCCATTTTCTCCTAACAGAGCTTTTCCCATATTAAACCCATTAAATGCGCGATCGCCCACTATCTTAGGATAGATTTTTCCATCTTTTTCTTTCTCTGAACCTGCTTGAGTAAAAAATAAAGTTATGGGAAAAATCTGTAACTTTGGTAACGATTGAACTGTTTTAAATCTAACTTTAAACTCAATGGGTTGATTCAGAAGTTCAGCATTTTTTTCAAACCCAGGAGTGGTGATTTGGGGAGCCATTGGTGCGACTTTATCAACTAATGTACTGGTAACATCCCACTCTCCTTCCATCCACTGAGGATAATATAAATCCCCTTGCGCCTTTTGAATCATGGGTTTATGATTCCAGTCGGGAAATAGGGATAAACGCTCGGCTAATTGTCCGGCTTGAGCATCAGTTTTTCCGAACATTAAACCCACAATTAAACCCACAATTAAAATAATTTTTTTCATTTTTTAGTTAGGAATAGGGAACAGGGAACAGGAAACAGGAATTGATTAGAAATTGCAAGATTTTACCGTAGGGGTGGCGTCCCTCCCAACCCTCTTTGCTTGCATTTTGGGGATGGGGGCGAGAAGACCTCGCCCCTAAATTTTAAGGGAAGATTAACCTTATAATGTTTCAACCGGAATGGGTTGCCAAACTTCTCCATATTTTTCTTTTAAAGCTTCCCATTGTTCCACTTGTCCAGGTTCATATTCTCCCGGTTTTCCCCATTGTAAAAACGCACTTAATACAACCTCTTGCTGTTCACTCAGAAAGCGAATTGCATAGGTTGTAAAATTACCCCGTTTGGCTTCTCCGGTTTCAAATTTCACCTGTTTAATATGATCCATATTCAGATGAAATTCAAACCCCTCGGTGTGCATATTGGCATATTTTCCTTTGGGTAATTCTGCATAAAATAGCTTTTCAAGTTTTCCTCGAACTTCTAACACCGCCGCACTGCTGGTGACAATTAACCGTAATGTTCCTAAATTTTCGCACCCTTCTAAAAATTCTTTGAGATTACTCATGGTCTAAAATCCAGTTATAAATTCTTTTTAATTCTCAATTTTACTAGAATTCTGTAACCTTTGGCTGGATTTTTTTTAACCTAGAGGTTAACCCCCTGATTTAGTTGATTTTCTCATGTTTTTCGTAAGCAGCAACAATGCGTTGGACGAGGGAATGGCGCACCACATCCGCTTGGGAAAATTCACAAAAGGCAATTCCTTCCACATTTTTTAAGATTTTTAACGCTGTTGTTAACCCCGACGTTTGATTCGGTAATAAATCCGTTTGGGTAATATCTCCCGTTACCACCATTCGAGAGCGAAATCCTAAACGAGTTAATACCATTTTCATTTGAGCCGGGGTGGTATTTTGGGCTTCATCTAAAATAATAAAAGAATTGTTTAACGTCCGACCCCGCATATACGCTAGGGGAGCCACTTCAATTACTCCTCGTTCCATTAAATTTGCGGCTTTTTCCGGGTCAATTAATTCATACAGGGCATCATATAACGGCCGTAAATAGGGATTAACTTTTTGTTGTAAATCTCCGGGTAAAAAGCCTAATTTTTCCCCGGCTTCCACCGCCGGACGAGTTAAAATTAATCGTTCATATTGATCGGATAATAACGCTTGTAACGCTAAAATTGCAGCTAAATAGGTTTTACCCGTTCCCGCAGGGCCAATACAAAACACTAAATCTTGAGTCCGTATCGCCTGAATATATTGACGTTGGCGAAAGGTTTTAGCCCGAATTTCTAGTCCTCGCCGTGTTTTGGCTAAAACATCACGCTGGATTTCTTGAAAAGCATCCTCTTGATGGGTATTAATAGCGTGACGCGCTGTGAGAATATCTACAGAAGTAATCGGTTTCCCGTCTTTCCAAAATTCTTTTAACGATTCAACTAATTTTTCACACAATTGAATTTGACTGGCGGTTCCACTCACGAGCAATTCCTGTCCTCGCATCACCAGTTGAGCGCCCGTTTGTTGAGATAGAACTTTTAGATTATCTTCTTGATAACCCGAAAGCGCCATTGCACTTTCAATACTCGGTAACTGAAGGGTAAATCGCTCAGTCATGATAATATCAACTTTTTCTCAATCAATGATCCGATGCCAATAGATAGCAGTCACAACTAACAGTAATTAACAAAAAAAATCCAGCAAATCTAAACTTGTTTCCCTCTTTTTCTTGATATTTTATTCCCTATTCGTAATTCGTAATTCGTAATTCGTAATTCCCTATTCCCTATTCCCTACTAAAAAATACTGAGAAGAGGTTGGGCAAAACTATCTGGGTCAATTGCACCCTATTCTGCCCAACATTAAAAAATTCGTCTAACCCTTAATCTATCCTGAGCCGTTGGGTTTTACTGCTTAGGACAGATTTGGGTAACGTTATTCTTCATATCTTCGGTTCAAACGAGGCTTAGAAGGGGATGAACGTGTGGGTGGACGAGTACGTCCTTCCCCCCCTGCATATCGCCCTGGAGAGCGATGACTAAACGACTCTCTAGGTTCCCGTTCCCGATGAGACTCATCGGATTCACTATCGTTATAGATATCCAAATAAATCGTTTCACCGGACGCTGCGGCTAGTGCGATTAAAACCATCCGAATGGCTTGAATATTGCGTCCGCCACGACCATAAACCCGCCCCTTGTCTTCGGCTTCCACCGCCAACCGAATCCAAGTTTTACGCAGACTCGCAAAATGCTCACAATCGACCCGCAAGGACTCTGGGGAATCCAGAAACGGCTCGATTAAAAACCGCACCAGTTGGTCATAATTGGGATTAGACTGCGGATTCTGCGGTCGTGGCTTCGGGTTGGACTCCAGACTTGAGTTGTTCAAAAACATTGGCTTTTCTCAGGATGCTACGCACGGTCTCAGTCGGTTGCGCCCCTTGCTGTAAGCGGCGGACAATGCCAGGGACATCCAATCGGACTTCATCGGTTCTGGGATTGTAGAAGCCCAGTTCTTCTAGGGGACGACCATCTCGGCGAGAAACGCTATTCATCGCCACAATGCGGTAACTAGCTTCCCGCTTTTTTCCGAATCTCTTTAAACGCAGTTTGATCATTATTGATTCAAAATACTCCTCTATGAATTTTGACATCCTCCACTGCTTAAAGGCGAGTGGATTCTTCGCCACGCCACAAGGGTCGTTGAATGGGGTTGACGTTTCATCGATTACAGCCTAAGTATTTAGGTCTTATACAATCTCCTCGTCCGATTAAAGTCTCCGAATGCCCTCCGGCGACTAAAATTTATTGAGATTTAAAGTGCATTCAAGGTTGGATTTCCATTGCCTTACATCTGCTTCCCCGGTCTCCTTCAGGCTCGGTTTCACACCGTTATCAGTGGTATATCGACTGCAAAGTTGGGTGGGTTTTTTCATACCAACATCATCCTACCACAATACTCAATAAAAAGCCTAAGTGGAACTTAGAGGCTTTAAACCCAGAATTTTCGGTAAGCTATTTTTCAACAGCCGAGTCATTTGTTTAGGGAAACTTTAGCCAACAATGGCTGGATGGGCGATTGACCCCCCTACCCTGACTCACCCCTTAGCTTAAACCAGCCAACATCTACCCATGTCCTTATCCCGATTATCCGATTGGATTAACCTGAAAAAAAATAGTCGTAAATTTGTGATCCCTGCCTTGGGTATTTTGATCCTGATCTTAAGTTTACAGTTTGGGAACAGTTTTCGCACTCCAACCCCTGAAAAAAATTTACCGATTTATCAACCGCTCACTGAAATTCCCCCCACAGCCCAAAAAGTTACCGTTGGAGTTTATGCTCAAAATATTTATGAACTGAATGCGTCCAGTAATACCTATTACTTGGATTTCTATTTATGGTTACGTTGGAAAGGCAAAATTGACCCCGTTACTAATTTAGAATTTATGAACGGCGTTGAAGACTGGGGAAGAATTATTGAACCCGCCTATGAAGAACCGAAAAAACTCAAAGATGGTAGTTTCTATCAAATTATGCGGGTCGAAAGTCGGTTTCGAGAACCCTTTGAATTTTCCCGCTATCCCCTGGATGAACAACGTTTGGGAGTCACGATTGAAAATGCCGTTTATTCCTTAGATGAATTAGTCTATATAGCGGATACAAAAGAATCCGGCTATGCTGCGGATTTAACCGTTCCTGGGTGGAAAATTAAAAATTCTGAGATTAAAACCCTATCCCATCAATATCCCTCTAATTTTGGGGATTTAGACGAAGGCAAAAATAACTCGATTTATTCGACTGTGCGGTTTGAAATGCACATTTCCCGTCCCTTGAGTTTCTTTACCTGGAAATTATTACTTCCGTTATTTGTCGTTTTATTTTCCAGTTGGGGTTCCTTATTACTTTATCCGATCTATGTTGATTCTCGGATTATTCTTCCCGTCACCGCTTTATTAACCATTGTTTTTCTACAACAATCCTATTCCGATGCTTTACCCGATGTTGGCTATTTGGTTTTAGTAGATAAAATCTATGCTTTAGTTTACGTTTTGATTATTGCAGGGATTTTAGAAACTATTATTACCGCCGACTGGACAAAAAGCGAACATCCTGAATCCATTCTCCGAGTCAAAAAGCTTGATCAATTGTTCTTAGCTACAAATATAGTAATTTTAGTCGTAGGAGTCACACTAATCTTACTATTGTAAATTAGATTAAATTCAGAAAAACCCGGTTTCTATTTAATATTCAATTCTGCAAAGAAACCAGGTTTTTTGTTATAAGCCGTTTAAAACCCAATTCTTAGTAAAATTCCCTAAATTTGGGGTACAGAATAAGAATCAATTTCCTCTGTCGTATGGGTTTTGACTTCATCCCGTTGACGTTGAACTAATTCCACTAATTGACGGCGTGCGGCTTCAAAAGCATCTCGAATCACAGCTTCTAACGATTCATATTGAACTCCTTCTTGAGGGTTCTCAGAAGCCGCTAACTCATGTCCTGGGGGTACAGTAATATCTAAACGAACTCGATAGGGAGAACCGCTTTTTGGACGATCATGGATTTTTTCAACCACAACCCGGCAACTACTCATATAATTACAATATCGCTCTAACTTCGCCACTTTTTTGTTAATTAGCTCATCCAGATAATCGGTCTTTTCCACATCTCGATAAGTAATTTCAACAGGAATTTTCATAGATATTTCTCCTATTAATTTGTATTCAATATAAAGGCTTATTTTCCCTTAATTCCTCTATCAGAAGTTGGAAATCTTCTTTACCTTTACTCAAGCATTCTCAACTTTTCTGAATTTCTATTAATGCTGATTTCGTTATAGTATAGAGTTGGTTATTCAAATTATTATTGTGGGCGGTTAACTCGAATTAGCTTATTAAGTAAGATGGTTTCGTTAGCAATTGCTTGATTAATTCGCTCCGCTAGTCTTTGTATATTACTATATTTATTCTTGTTCTTTTAATGCTTGTTCAATTTCTTCAGAATACGCTTCTGCATAAACCCAAACATTCAACAAATCAGCCGCCGTTAGATGCGGATATAATTGCAAAATTTCTGCATCCGTCGCACCTTGACGGCGTAAACTAACAAATAGCCAAACCGGAAGACGAGTATTAGCAATACAAGCATCCCCACCCATTACCCCAGGAGTTTTGGTAATTCCCCGTGAACCATTGCTTAAAGTCTGAGTTAACGCTTGAATGACTTCGGCTTTTTCAATTAGAGTCAGAGACAAAAGTTGAGTTTGGAATTCTGTTAAGGTCATATTAATATAATACAGCACAGTTAAGGATATTTTATCATTTTTATCCTGTTATCTGTCCTATTTCTAAATCCGTTGAGTTAAAATGCGATCGCTTAGTCTTCATCAGCTAAATAATCAACCTTCAAAACAGTTTCTAAATTAAACGGACATTCATCAGGGAAAACACTGATTTTTAATTGCGTTTCTGTTGCTGCATCCTGACGCGCATCTTGATAACATTCGGCAAAAATTTCCTGACTGTATCCCTTTAAACTGGGGCTATCTTTAAACAAAATTAATAAACGTCGCCGATGCTCAACAATTGTACTTCTCCAACTTTGAGAACGTTTATTCGGCTGATATTTATATTTGAGTAAGTGCATTAACAAAACCGTCAAATTACTTTGAATCGCTCGTTTCTCACTCCTCCCCATAGTTTCTAACTCTTCAATTAAGTTTTGAATATCAATTTCTTGAAGTTGGTTTTGGCGCAATTGCTCTACGGTTTTCTCAATCCATAAATAATAATCTTGTTCATAAAGTGTTAATTGATTCCGATGTTGTTGGGATAATTGAGGATTCATAGTAATATTGTTTGTTAAAATAAAGCTAAAAATAGTGATAAAATTCTATTTTTATTTGATCTATTATTGCATGATATTCCATACTTCCCGATTAAGTTCACGCAAAGGAGGTAAGTCATTAACAGCATCTTTAAAGGTTTGGCTTTCTTCAAATATATCTCGTAATGTTAGTAGATGAATTCTAAAACGTTCAATATCAGGAAACTCAAGAAGACGATTTTTAAAACCCTCTTTAGGTTTGGATCTTGTTGGTGATGTATAACCCACTCCAGCTAACATTACACCAATATCAGCACTATGTCGTATTAGACCAGAATGTAAAAGGTCCGCTTTTTCTGCTCCTAAATTTTTGTTTTCTAACTTTGATTGAAAATAAATTTTTAACCCATTAATATAACCCTCTCCATCAACGCCACCATCAGGCCCAGCAGGGCCAGGAGTTAACCCTAAACAATACGCAAAACGACGACCTAACTCTTGTTTAGTAGCCGTATCACTCAAAATAATACCCTGAATTACAGCATTTATAACTTTATAATTGCTCATTATCTTTAATGTGAAATTTCGCTTGTTTTTTCCAATTCTCTTACAGTACAGTTATTTTGATAAAGTAAACGAATCCCTAAAATTGCACAATCATTAACTCTTTCTTCCATTCCAATTTTTTTAATTTTATGTAATGTAACTATATCTAGCTTTAGATTATATAAAACTGAAGAATCTGAATTTGAATTTCCTCCTAATCCACCCATTTTTTGAATAATTTCATCAAGATTTAATTTTAATCTATTAATACAATAATAAACATACTCTATTGAATATTCTATCATAGCTGCCCGACTCATTCTAATTGCTGATGTTAATTCCATCAACTTTTGGTTATCTGTATTTAATATTTTAATAGTAAATTCTTTGATTTGATCTTCGTTCTCTAATTCTTCATTGAGTTGTATCCCTTTTTTAATGGCTTCATCTACTTTTTTGCTGTCATTCTTGATCTTAATCACTTTTTTATCAGATAAATCTTGATTAACCCCTGATTTTGTTTCTTTTGAACTCATTGTCTTACCTCTTTTCTAAATATTAATTAATAAGTCTTCAAAATAGTTTTCTAGCTCTTGGTATTCTGAATATTCCCAAATATATTTTTTAGTCAAATATACAGCTTCTTGCATCGGATCTTGAACGTTAATCATCTCTAAAGCCACACTGCATTGGCTAGGCTTATTTTCTATACTATTAACTTTTTCTTGTATTTCATCAGCACTAATTCCTAAAGGTACAACAAAAACTTCTGGTGGAAAATTACATTTTCCTTCGATCTTAGAAATGACCTCTAAAGTTGATTTAAGATTATTAAAGCCGGCTTTATACCTTGAGGATAAACTGATGGGTATGAAGATAACATCAGGATCACTTCCTACAATAACTTGAACAATATTAACTAAGGGTGTATCCATATCAAGAACAACATAATCATATTTTTCTATTTTAACAAACTTTTTCAGACGTTTTCGATTAGGGTTTGTTATAACTGATATCCCTGGTCTTGTATGTACTGAATTAGAGTCAAATTCTTCATTAGGCTCTTCACTGACATAAAACTTCCAAGAATCTGCTTGATCATCACAATCTATTAGTAAAACATCTCCTCTTTTAGAAAGAACTCCTGCTAAATGAACAGCTAAGGTCGTTTTACCCACACCACCACTATTATGTGTACAGAGAATGACTTTCATTACAGTATTACTACGTTTTTAGTAAACACACTATCTCATTCAGTATAACATCCAATGATATTAATCGTTTAGATAGAGATTTATTTTATAGTTTAACTGTTTTTGTTAGGATACGGGGCGATCGCTCTCATAACCAACAAATTCTCTAGCCAACCTACGATCTATACACTCATCCAAGAGAATCTTCATATTAAGCCACCCTGCTGATTAATTGTTTTTTAGCTTCTTCCAGCAAGGCAATAATTTGTTCTCTACTAACAGTTGGAAATCCCTCTAAAAAATCATCAATAGACTCTCCCGCCTCTAAATAGTCAAATAGCGTTTGTATGGGAACTCTTGTCCCAATAAAGACTGGAGTTCCTCCCATGATTTCCGTAGATATACCAATCACCGAGAAATTCTGAGACATAGGGGTTGTGAATTAGTTAATATTAATCGCTTACATAGAGATTTATTTTATAGTTTAACTATTTTTAGAGGGATTGGGTGCGATCGCTTACAATTAAACCAACTTCATCCTCTTTCATCCGGTCTAAATCATCAGCAATAAAAAGAAACCCGATTTCTTCAAGAAATCAGGTTTATGAAATCACTATTTGATGACTAACTACTTGCCAATTTTAGGCGCACTCAAAGAGAAGAATTTCCATTTATTCGGTTTAACTTCTGGGGCTTTTTGCGCTAAGGTTGGGACAGAATGACGTAATAAAGCCGTTAACTGTGTGGTAGTGGAATCATAGATTTGGGTTAATATTTTCGGATATAACCCAATGCCAATAATCGGTACTAATAAACTGGCAATAATGAAGACTTCACGGGGTTCTGCATCCACCAGTTCTTCATGTTCTACTAACTCTTTATTTTCGGGGCCGTAGAGAATTTCACGCAACATCGACAGCAGATAAATGGGCGTTAAAATTACCCCAACGGCTGCTAATAAAATCACGATAACTTTAAAAGTGGAGTTATAAGCATCGCTGGTTGCAAACCCGATAAACACCATTAATTCAGCAACAAATCCACTCATCCCCGGTAAGGCTAAGGATGCCATACTGCACGCTGTCCACATGGCGAAGACCTTCTTCATCTTGACGCCAACGCCGCCCATTTCATCCAACATTAAGGTATGGGTGCGGTCGTAAGTACAGCCTACCAGGAAGAATAAACTTGCTCCAATTAACCCGTGAGATACCATTTGTAACATCGCCCCACTTACCCCAATATCGGTAAAAGAGGCTATCCCAATTAATACAAACCCCATGTGGGAAATTGATGAATAGGCAATTTTTCGTTTTAGGTTTCGTTGGGCAAAAGATGTTAACGCCGCATACACAATATTAACCACACCCAATATAACTAAAATTGGGGCAAAGGTTGCATGAGCATCGGGTAACATTTCGGCATTCATTCTTAATAACCCATACCCCCCCATTTTTAATAGAATTCCTGCGAGTAACATATGGGCTGGGGCGGTGGCTTCTCCGTGAGCATCAGGGAGCCAAGTATGCAGGGGAAAAATTGGTAATTTTACGCCATAAGCTATCAGGAACCCACCATATAATAACAGTTGTAAATTCAGTGGATAATGTTTAGCCGCGATCGCCTGCATATCAAAGGTAACGGTATCTCCATAGAATGCCATCGCTAGAGAACCGACCAAAATAAATAGGGAATCTCCTGCTGTATAGAGAATAAATTTGGTGGCGGCGTAGAGACGTTTTTTCCCGCCCCAAATGGATAAAATGAGATAAACCGGAACTAATTCTAACTCCCAAACTAAGAAGAAAAGCAACATATCTTGAACGGCAAAAACGGCAATTTGTCCGCCATACATTGCCAACATCAAGAAATAGAATAATTTGGGTTTGAAGGTGACAGGCCAAGCCGCTAAAATGGCTAAAGTGGTGATAAATCCGGTTAAAATAATTAAGGGCATGGATAAACCATCTGCCCCCACAGACCAATTTAAGTCAATTTGGGGAACCCAAGCATATTTTTCAGCCAGTTGTAAACCTGAAGTATGAAGATCGTATCCCGTATTAAAGGCATAAACGATCATGGCAAAATCGATCAACCCCACAATTAAAGCGTACCATCTCACGGTTTTTCCGTCTTTATCGGGAATAATCGGGAGAAATAACGAGGCTACAATGGGGAATAAGATGATGGTTGTTAACCAAGGAAAATGTTCCATAGATCCAATTATGAATGAAGAACTTTGAATTAAGAATTAAGTCGAATTTGTCTTAATTCTTAATAGAAATTTGTGCGATTTTATGCTGTAAATGAAGTCCTTATTTGTAGAATTCAGAATTTAGAGCGTTAAAGGGAAGATCAATCTTAGTTGTTCCAAAACTGGAAAACTTTTGAATTAACCTTCCCTCTAATCAAGTAAAGTTGAGAGAAAGATTCAATTTTTTCCTTTCTAAATTTATGATTTCTATTGTTAAACAAGAATCAATATTTAGAACAGAAATTAAACCTTTCTTAATTTCAGGTGTGAGTTGACGGTTGACAGGTACGGGCGGGACAACCCCACCCCTACGACGATTTATCCGGTAATTCCTGAGAACACAACAAAGCCGAGGACGGCGACGAAGACAATCAGAGCGTAGAATTGGGCTCGACCGTTTTCCAGGTATTTTAAGCCTTCTCCCGTAACCAGAGTCACTAACCCGGTCAGGTTAACAGCCCCATCCACAACGCGATAGTCTACTTCCATCACTTGTCGGGCTAACCGACGGCTACCTTGAACGAATAGCACCTCGTTAATATCGTCGAGATACCATTTGTTTTTCGAGAAATTGTAGAGGGATTGGTATTGTTTGGCGATCGCAGCCGGATCAATTTTACCTGCCAAATACATTAAATAGGCAATCGTAATCCCCACTAAGGCAATACCAACGGAACTTCCAGCCATAATCAAAAATTCCGTTAAGTCAAATTCCGCCAGATGTTCCTGAACTTGTTTAAGACTTTCCCCAGGAGCATGAACAAACACCTCAAAAATATTATTAAATGGCGTTCCCACAAACCCAATTAAGATTGAAGGAACGGCTAACAACATTAACGGTAAGGTCATGGTAATGGGGGACTCATGGGGATCATGGCTATGGCCGTGATCATGACTGTGGGCTAACTCTTCCGGGTTCATTGCCCCAGGGCCAAAGGCAAATTGGGGGCCGTTGGCTTCGGCTAACAGACTATTTTGAATCGTGTTATCATTGCCTCGGAATTTGCCTTCAAAGGTCATGAAATACATTCGGAACATATAGAAGGCAGTCATTCCAGCCGTTAACCAACCGACTAACCACAACATCGGGTTCGCGGCAAAGGCATTACTCAGAATTTCATCCTTAGACCAAAAACCCGCAAAGGGCGGAATCCCGCATATCGCTAAGGTTCCGATCAGAAAACAAGCCGAGGTAACGGGCATATATTTGCGTAACCCGCCCATCAGACGCATATCCTGAGCCAAAATCGGATCATGTCCGACAACGGCTTCCATTCCATGAATGACTGAGCCGGAACACAGGAATAACATGGCTTTAAAATAAGCATGGGTCATCAGGTGGAACAGTCCCGCACTGTAAGCTCCCACTCCCATCGCCATCACCATGTAACCGAGTTGGGAAATCGTCGAATACGCTAACCCTTTCTTAATATCATTTTGGGTTAAAGCAATAGTTGCCCCCAAAAAGGCCGTAAAGCAACCCGTAAAGGCGATGATATTCATCACCGTTGGGAACCCTTCAAACACAGGATACATCCGGGCGACTAAAAACACTCCGGCGGCTACCATCGTGGCGGCGTGAATTAATGCCGAAATTGGGGTTGGGCCTTCCATGGCATCGGGAAGCCAAACGTGGAGGGGAAATTGGGCAGACTTGGCAACGGGGCCAAGAAAGACTAATACTCCCAAGAAGGTTGCTAAACCCATGCTGAGGGAACCCGTTTCGACGGCGTGTTCGAGACGTTCTCCCATTAAGCCAAAATCAAAGGTATTGGTGGCCCAATAAATCCCTAACATTCCTAACAGTAAGCCAAAGTCTCCAACCCGGTTGGTGACAAATGCCTTCTGACAAGCATCGGCGGCAGGTTTGCGGTCATACCAGAACCCAATTAACAGGTAGGAACACATCCCCACCAGTTCCCAGAAAATATAAACCTGAATTAAGTTCGGGCAAATCACGAGCCCCAACATGGAAGAACTAAATAAACTCAGATAGGCATAAAATCGTACATAACCGGGGTCATGAGCCATGTAACCATCGGTATAGATCATGACGAGAAATGCTACCGTCGTTACAATCGCCAGCATTACCGCCGCTAGATGGTCAATGGTATAACCCATCGTCAGTCTAAAGTCCCCTGCTGCTGCCCACTCAATGATATGAGTGTAGGGCGCGTGACCTTGGAGTTGACTCCACAGTAGGGCGAAAGCGAGTACCGTTGATGCCCCTAACAGCGAGACGAGAAAGGTTGAACAAACTTGTCTCAAATTATTAGTGGCGGTGTTGAAGGAAATTAGCCCAATTCCAACCAGCGCTGCACCTAATAGGGGCAACACGGGAATTAACCAGGCATATTGATAGAGAGGTTCCATAACAATGTCAACTTTATAGTTCTTAATGAACTTGCCAAAACTGTTGATAATTTTGACATAGAGTATGAACCTTATGGGTAAAAATTCCTGAAATCTTTCTGAGGAAGTCTTAACTCAGGATGTGTAGGGCAGACTTCACCAAACAATAGACTAGGGTTTACAGAAGATTGGAGTTAGGTATTGCCTTAATAACTGATAACTGATAACTGATAACTGATAACTGATAACTGATAACTGATAACTGATAACTGATAACTGATTCAAGCTTCCAAGGGTAAAACTTCTTGGGTTTGGCGAGTTTGTTGACAATTTTGATAACTCACCATGAATGTATCCAGACTACGACGTAAATCTTCTCGTCCTTGGAAATGGTCGAGTCGATATAACACTTGGCCTCGATCAAAAACAATCAAAGTTGGCAACGTTTGTAGGCGATAGGTGGTGGCTAATTTTAAACTTTGATCTGCATTAACAGCAACCAGCTTGACTTTGCCCCGCCAGTCCTCTTGGAATTGACGCAGTTGAGGCATAATCAGCTTACACAGTCCACACCAAGGCGCCCAAAAATGCACAAGCACGGGAGTAGAAGCTTCGAGAACTTCTTGCGTAAACATCTGCTCACTGACCGACAATAGCATGATCCCTCGAATTTTATTAATGAATGTTTTTATATCCCTGGGATCATGCTACCAGTCTACGTTACCTGTGGCACGAATTAATAGTGGATGAGCTTGCCAGAGTAAGAGGATAAAAAGACCAACTCCTAAATAAGCCCAGCGAAAAAACTCCTTCCATTCAAAGGTTTGACGACCTTGGACAATAGCTAAGAAGGGAATGATAGAAGTCCGAGATTTCACGGTTTCAAAGGATTGTCCATAACGAGCGAACAAACGGCGATCGCCATGCCAAACTGCAAATAAATGATGTAAAACTAACCCTAGGGAGGTTAACAAAGTGAAACTGGTTCCCATCCACAGGGTATGACCGATACACCAAATCACTTGACCCACCATTTGCGGATGTCTGGTAATCCTGATAATTCCCGTTTCATACAGATGAACTTCCGGTTTCGCAATGGCGGCAATTTCTAACAAATTAAAGGTGGCTGGATAGAGAAAAATAAAGGAAATCGCCGATAACACCCAAACAATGGGTTTAACAACGGGAACATCCTGCACAGACCACAACTGTAATCCATCGTAACGGTGATTAAAAAAGTAGATAATCAAAATGGTGGCGAAGGGAATACTCACCAACGCAAATAAAATTCGATAGAATCGCGGGCCAATTTTCCCTTCTCCCCAAGGCCGTAATGCTGCTAACCCACTATGGGCGATCGCAAATCCCAACAGTAACCCAACCATGACAAAATGGCTCGGAGTCAGCCAATTCTCGGACATTTTTACCTCTTCTCGATTTAGTTAGATAATAAAGTTAATTTCAATACAGATCATCCCGCAGTATGCTGAAAGAACTTGATCCCCAAACCTAACAGCCATCACGCTTCCTGATTTTACCGAGGTTGAGGAATATGTCTGACCTTCCATTCACTTTAGATCAGTTACGCATTCTCAAAGCCATTGCGGCTGAAGGCAGCTTTAAACGCGCTGCTGATAGCTTGTATGTCTCCCAACCAGCCGTCAGTCTCCAGGTACAAAACTTGGAACGACAGTTAAATGTACCCTTATTTGATCGGGGGGGACGTCGCGCTCAACTGACCGAAGCAGGTCATCTGCTCCTCAGTTATGGTGAAAAAGTCTTGTCCCTCTGTCAAGAAACCTGTCGCGCCATTGACGATTTACAAAATCTGCGGGGCGGAACGTTGATCATTGGGGCGTCTCAAACCACCGGAACTTATTTGCTTCCCCGGATGATCGGTTTATTTCGGGAAAAATACCCCGATGTTTCGGTACAGTTACACGTTCATTCCACGCGACGCACCGCTTGGAGTGTGGTGAATGGACAAATTGATTTGGCAATTGTGGGGGGTGAAATTGCCCCAGAACTGACTCAGGCGTTGGAAATTGTTCCCTATGCTGAGGATGAACTGGCGTTGATTGTTCCAACTTCCCATGAATTTGCCCAACAAGAAACCATTCTCAAAGAGGATTTATATCAGTTAAAATTCATTACTTTGGATTCTCAATCCACCATTCGTAAAGTCATTGATCAAGTTTTAACGCGGTGTGGAATTGATACCACCCAGCTTAAATTAGAAATGGAACTGAGTTCTATTGAAGCGATTAAAAATGCCGTTCAGTCGGGATTAGGGGTCGCGTTCGTGTCTATCTCTGCCATTGAAAAAGAATTGCAAATGGGAGTGATCCAAAGCGTTAAAATTGATCAAGTCATTGTTAAACGAACCTTATCTGTGATTTATAATCCCAATCGCTATCGCTCAAAGGCGGCTGAAGCGTTTACCAATGAAATTTTACCTAAATTTGCCAGCCCTAACTTTAACCAACATTCTATTGATATCCAGCATCCTCTGGACTATACGGCATTGCCTTTATCGGATTAATTTTATCCCATTTTTTCTAACTGGTGAGATTTAATCCTGAGCTAATGCTTTAATTTTCTACAGGATTTTAACCTAAATTTTCTACCCTTTTTAACAATGACAGATGTTCCTTTTACCTTAGATCAATTACGCATTCTCAAAGCGATCGCGGCTGAGGGAAGTTTTAAGCGAGCGGCTGATAGTTTATATGTTTCTCAACCCGCCATTAGTTTACAAGTGCAAAATTTAGAACGACAGTTAAGTGTTCCCTTATTTGATCGGGGAGGACGAAGAGCTAAATTAACAGAAGCCGGACATCTACTTTTGAATTATGGCGAAAAAATTCTGAGTTTATGTCAGGAAACCTGTCGCGCCATTGAGGATTTACAAAACCTTCAAGGGGGAACATTAATTGTCGGTGCATCCCAAACCACCGGAACCTATTTACTCCCGCGCATGATTGGATTATTCCGAGAAAAATATCCTGATGTGGCGGTACAATTACACGTTCATTCAACTCGAAGAACGGCTTGGAGTGTATCGAATGGACAAATTGATTTAGCCATTATTGGCGGAGAAGTTCCACCAGAATTACAAGATGCGTTAACCATTCAACCTTATGTTGAAGATGAATTAGCCTTAATTATTCCTCCGTCCCATCCCTTCGCCCAATTAAATACAATTCAAAAAGAAGATTTGTATCAACTGCAATTTATTGCTTTGGATTCTCAGTCTACCATCCGCAAAGTCATTGATCAAGTTTTAACCCGATGTGAAATTGACCCCCGTTGTCTGAAAGTGGAAATGGAGTTAAATTCTATTGAAGCAATTAAAAATACCGTACAAGCGGGATTAGGGGCTGCATTTGTTTCGACTTCAGCGATTGAAAAAGAACTACAAATGAACGTTTTACACCGAGTTATAATTGAAGATGTTGTGGTCAAACGGATGCTTTCAGTTATTGTTAATCCTAATCGTTATCAATCCAAAGCGGCTGAAGCCTTTAGTCGGGATATTTTACCGTTATTTACCCCCGAAGATTGGATGTTAAACACTCAAGAGTTTTCTCAAAATGCAGCTAAAAAATCGACAGCGTTTGACACCTTTATTCCCCCTTCTGATTTAAACGATCCCCAGGAACGAGAACTTTAATTCTGAAAATTGCTAGGGTTTTCCGAAATCTCCTTTTAAAACAGCATCCTGAATGATCATTATTTTTATCAAAAAATGGAAAAGTAACAACGATTTCCTGTTCCCTATTTCAGCAGAATCCTATGAAACTTTACTGTACTCGTCCCGGTTGTTTGGGTGCTGATCGCAATAATTTTACAGATTTAGAGGATCAAATGACCCTCAAAACGGTGCAGCAAAAATTTTGTACAACCTGTGGAATGCCGTTAATTTTAGATGGTCGGTATCTCCCAGAAAGATTATTAGGAAAAGGAGGATTTGGGACGGCATTTCTAGCCAAAGATCGTCGATCTCCCACCCTTAAATATTGTGTTGTTAAACAATTTCAACCTTCCTCGGATTTTAATCCTCAACAATTAGCAACCGCACAAATGCTCTTTGAACGAGAAGCTCATGTGTTAGAACAGTTGGGTAATAAACATCCCCAAATTCCCGATTTATTTGCTTATTTTCCCTTAGAAGCACCCGGATGGCATTCTTCAAAACCCCAAC
Organism: Planktothrix sp. FACHB-1365; assembly: GCF_014697575.1. Taxonomy (GTDB): domain Bacteria; phylum Cyanobacteriota; class Cyanobacteriia; order Cyanobacteriales; family Microcoleaceae; genus Planktothrix. Next base: position 27,060 of record NZ_JACJSC010000011.1, read on the forward strand.
AGTTTTTTTATATTGTTCAAGAATATATTAATGGCGAAAACTTAGAAACGGAACTCGCTGCAAAAGGTCAATTCTCAGAAGCAGAAGTTCAAGAAGTGTTAGAAGAAATTCTCAAAATTCTGGAATTTGTTCATGATCATGATGTGATTCATCGAGATATTAAACCGTCTAATATTATGCGGGATCGCCAAGGTCGTTTGCATTTATTAGATTTTGGGGCGGTGAAACAAGTTACCCAAAGTCCGGGGGGAACCTCGACGGGAATTTATTCATTAGGGTTCGCTCCCCCTGAACAAATGCGAGGATATACGGTCTTTCCTTCAACGGATTTATATGCGTTGGCGGCGACTTGTTTGGTATTATTAACCGGAAAAGAACCCCAAGAGTTATTTGATAGTTATAGTGATCAATGGAAGTGGAAACAATTTGTTTCGGTTTCCGATGAATTAGCTGCAATTTTAGATAAAATGTTATTACCGACACCGAGCGATCGCTTTGGTTCCGCCCCCCAAGTTTTAAGCGCTTTAAATCCCCCTTCTATTCTAGCGATTCCTCAACCTTCTCCAGTTCCCTCTCCTGCGGTTTCTCCGGGCACAACCCAACTACAACCTGCTGTCAGTAATCGTTTTGCTTCTCCCTTAGAACTGCTATCGGGTGCGGCGTTTACTGGGTTTGAATTAGGGGTTTTTAGTAGCTTAGGATTTGCCTTGTTCAAGGTTTTTAATATTAACCCTATTCTACTATTAGTTGTAATTTTAGTCGGTTTAAGTGGATTAATATTGGCTCAATATCACCATTGGATTGAAAGAGGAATTGATTTTATTATTATCCCTTTTATTTCGGTGGGAATTTTATATTTTATTTTATTAAAACTCAATTTTTATGTGATTTTAACCATAGTTCCTTTAATAACAGCTATATTCGCTGTGGCTGTTACGGCTTTATTTCGGTTAGTTTATCTGATTCTTAAACGAATTTTATAAACCTAGGATGACAAAAACTAGACTAAATAAAACAAAAATGAATAATCGTAGGGGCGAGGCACGCCTCGCCCCTAAACACGGAATTTGTACCCATTTTTTAGGGTTAATAATCTTGATATCATTATGAGTGTACAATTCATTTAGAATTGCTATAGAATTCTCCAAAAGTGCTAAAATTCTCCTTAATACCTGAAATCCCTTAAATTTATGGCTCAAAAAAATGATGCTACAACTTTAATCTTAGCCTTACTGATTAGCGGTGGATTAATAACCGGGGGACTGTGGTGGTTTAGCCGCAATATGAGTTTATCAAACCTCTTCAATTCTAATTCCTCTCCTTCTGCTTCTCCTACCCCCAACTCGACACCCATTCAATCTTCAGCAACACATTTTAAAACCTTTGCAGAAGTTCCTAATGTTCCGAATGGACTTTTTACTTACGGGGGAAGTACCACCTTTGCACCCCTGCGTAAAGTTATTAATTCACAAATTCAAACTGTTTTTCCTCAATTTCAATTAAGATATTTCCAAGATCCTAGTCAATCTCCCGGTTCAGGGAGTGGAATTAAATTATTAATTGAAAATCAAATTACCTTTGCTGAATCTTCCCGATCATTGCTAGAATCTGAATATCAACAAGCCAGACAACGGGGATTAAATTTAAAAGAAATTCCGATTTCTATTGATGGAATTGTGGTAGCTGTTAATCCTAATTTAAAGATTCCAGGGTTAACAATTAATCAATTAAAACAAATTTATACAGGTCAAGTTGATAATTGGAATCAACTCGGAGGCGAAAATATTCCAATTTTTGCTTATTCTCGTCCTCAAGAATCGGGGGGAACAACAGAATTTTTTATAGCAAATGTATTAGGAGGAGAAAAATTAGGAAATGCTGTAAAATTGATTCCGACGACCACAGAAGCCTTAAGAGCAATTGCTAATCATCCGGGGGGAATTTATTATGCGTCTGCGCCGGAAGTGGTCGCACAATGTACTATTAAACCTATCGCTATTGGTTTAACACCCGATACTTTAGTTCAACCGTATCAACACCCGTTAATTCCTCCTGAAGCTTGTCCTCAACAACGTAATCAAATTAATCCTGCGGTCTTTAGAACAGGAGACTATCCTCTAACCCGACGTTTATTTATTATTGTTAAACAGAATAACCCTATAGATCAACAAGCCGGAGAAGCCTACAGTCAACTTTTATTAACCTCTCAAGGTCAAGATTTAATCGAAGAATTGGGATTTATTAAAATCTATTAAGCCGAGCTTTCTGTAGGGGTTAAAAATTCCTAAAGCTGTTAAAATAGAGGATAAGCTTTAATTTTAAAAAAAATTATACCCTTTAAAATCCCATGTCTCAAAAAAATGAATCTCTAATCTTTATCTTAGCCCTTATAATTACAGGAGCATTATTAGGCGGCGGTTATTTTTTATTTTTTAAGCCTTCTTCTTCTTCCCTATTCAATCAAAATTCCCTTCCATCCCCCTCTGGAAACTCTGCCTCAACCTCTTCTTCTAATCAAACGATTGAAACTCGCATCAGTCAAGGAGAAAAAGTTTTAATTCCGTCAGGAGATTTAGCTCTAAAACAAGGAGGTACAACGGCTTTAGCTGCGGGTCAATATCAGAATGCTGTTCAACAGTTTAATGCGGCTTTACAACAAAATAAAAATGATCCTGAAGCGTTAATTTATAGAAATAATGCTCAAATTCTCCAAAATAATCAATCCTATTCTACCATTGCCGTCTCGATTCCCATTGGCACTTCAGTGAATACCGCCCAAGAAATTTTAAGAGGCGTTGCTCAAGCTCAAACAGAAGTCAATCAAGCAGGAGGGTTAGGTGGAAAATTATTAAATGTGATTATTGTTAATGATGATAATAGTCCTGAACTCGCTCAAGAAATTGCTAAAAAATTAGTTAATAATTCTGAAGTTTTAGGGGTAATTGGTCATTTTGGCAGTAATACAACTTTAGCAGCAGCACCCATTTATGAAGCGGGAAAATTAGTTTTGATTTCTCCTACCAGTACCTCCACAGCCATTTCTAATGCAGGAGACTTTATTTTTAGAACTGTTCCCAGCGATCGCTTTGCAGGAAGTACCTTAGCCCGATATCTGTTAAATACATTAAACTTAAAAAAAGCAGTTCTCTTTTTTAATAGTGCCAATGATTATAGTAGTTCTTTACAAACAGAATTTACAACCGCATTCAGTGGAGATGGGGGAGAAGTTGTCACGGTTTTTGATATTGCTCAACCCAACTTTAATCCAACTCAAGCCTTAGAACAAGCTCGTCAACAAGGAGCAGAAGCTATTGTTTTAACCCCTGACTCTTCAACCATTGAACAAGCGTTACAAGTGGTACGAACTAATCGCAAACAGTTACCTTTATTAGGGGGAGATAGTTTATATCGACCGGAAACTTTGAAGGTAGGAAGTGATACAATGGGGATGGTGATTGCTATTCCTTGGCATATTTTAGCTAACCCTAATTCTGAGTTTGCTCAAGCCGCAAATCAACTCTGGGGAGGAGATGTTAACTGGCGCACTGCAACAGCTTATGATGCGACAAAAGCTTTAATCACTGCGATTAGTAAAAATCCGACTAGAACCGGGGTTCAAGAAGCCCTTTCTGCCTCAGATTTTACACCAGAAGGAGCAACGGGAGTGATTCGTTTTTTACCATCTGGCGATCGCAATCAACCCTTACAATTAGTCAAGGTTGAACCCGGAAATCGTTCAGGATTTGGTTATGATTTTATTCCCGTTCGTTAATATGATCCCGAAGCAATGGATAATAGGCAATAGGTAAAGATGAGTAGGATTAGGCTTATGATGATTGCAGACGAAAACCGTCTAGGTTAGCAGTAATTGAGTCGTGCGGGAAGTGAGTTAACCTTCAAGAAAAAGGATCAGCCAAGAAAAATGACAGCTTCCCACAATGATGTATTAGAAGCCGGACGCATCTACAAATCCACTGGAGCCATTCCGTCTCGGATGTTGCGCTCAAAAATTTATCGAGCTTGGGAGCGCTCACATTTGCAAGGAGCTAACCCCTATGCGCTCCAAGCGGAAAAACTATCCCGTTCAGATACCGAACATCTAATCACAAAAAATAGTGATTTGATGCAATTGGCTAAACCTTACATCCGTATGCTCTCACAGGCGGCGGGTACAGAACGTCATGCTGTTATGTTGAGTGATAACCAAGCACTCTTACTGGATGTCGTCGGTGACCAGCAGACTGTACACGGGACAGAAGCTTTTCCAGAACCGGGTTCTTGGTTATCAGAATCTGTCGCAGGTGCGAATGGAATTGGTACACCCCTAGCAGAAGCAGATTATGTAGAAATTATTAGCGCCGAGCATTTTATTGAGGGGTTTCATCCATTCACCTGTCAAGGAATTCCTTTGCGGAATGACAAACAGGAAATTATTGGTGTGCTCAGTATCTCTATGCGTTGTGCAGATGCTGGACAAAGGCTCAAAGAGATATTGCTCTGTGCCTCTCACGGCGTTGAAGCGGACTTATTGAGCGCCAACTTAGAAAAAGATGTTCGTCGTGTATTAAAGTCTAATCCTGATGAATATCAGCCATTGGAAGATTTACGTCAGGATATCATTCAAGCCCATCATGCAGCCCGGTTAAAACTTGAAGTGGTATCACGGATGGTAGCGGTTAACCGTTTAGACTATGCGATGCAATTGGTAAGACAGGCTGAAGACTCAATTGAACTGTTTCGTCGTCGGGCCGAAATTTGGCGAAATCTCGCATCTTTTGAGATGGGCAGAGTTCAGCCGGTGTCACTCACAGATCAGATCTCCAATTTAATTGATCTTCTCTCCACGGAAGTGGCTATCCGTCAGGTAGAAATTGTTACCCAATGGGACGAGCCTATCATAGTTATGGGTGATCCTAGAAGCCTTTTACGTTATCTCCTGCGTTATTTTCTCCAAGCCTTTGAACAGGCAGGGAAGGGTGGAAAAGTAGAATTGGTGGTTAATAAAACCTCGGATTTGGAGTTAGTTAAAGTCAGTTTTATGGCGATTTCAGCCCTTCAACTTGCTGCATCAGCACCCCAGTTACAGTTTTTTTATCTACCTATTAACAGGACTTAGAAATGAATAATCAGAATATCAGAACGCGGAAAGTCGTGATTGCTGATGATGATATTGATAGTAGAACAATGTTGGCATTGATTCTGGCAGATGAAGGATGGGAGGTTAAGGAAGCTCAGGATGGGAAGGAAGCAATAGAAATAACGCTTAAGGAAAAACCTGATTTATTGATTTTAGATAATAGAATGCCCGAATTAACGGGGGTAGAAGTGTATCAACAACTTCAATTAAAAGGGATTAAACAAACAGTAGTATTAGCCACAGGTTACGGTGATCTAAAAGATCTGGCTTTATCTATGGGAATTACCCATTTTATTTCTAAACCCTTTGACATTTTGGAGTTATTAACAATAATAGAATCTGCTTATGAAAGTTCACTAAAATAGGAAGATTCACCAGCTTCAGTTTAATTTAATTTCCCTCCTCCAATTAAATATAACAGTGCCATTCTCACTGCTATTCCACTGGTCACTTGTTGAGAAATTAAACTTAATTCTGGATCATCCATTAATTCTGAACTTAATTCTACCCCTCGATTCACTGGCCCTGGATGTAATATTTTAACATCCGGTTTACAGGATTTTAACCGTTCATGGGTGATGCCAAATAATTGATGATATTCGCGTAAACTGGGTAATAAATGGGCGGTCATCCGTTCCTTTTGTAACCGTAACGTCATGACAAAATCGGCATTTTCTAAAGCGGGTTCTAAATCCCAATGTAAAAACAATTTTCCGGGGCGATTTTTGCCAAATTCTGCAAATAGTTCGGGTAATAACGTTGGAGGTGCTGCTAAATGTAATTCGGCTTCGGTTGCGGTTAAACTCCAAATATTAGAACGGGCTACCCTGGAATGTAAAATGTCTCCAACAATCGCTATTTTTTTACCTTGTAATAATTCAATTTTGGGTTGCTCAGAGTCAAGGGTTCGGCAAATTGTGAATAAATCTAATAATGCTTGAGACGGATGTTCGTGTTGACCATCTCCCGCATTCAACACCGCTACTTTAGCATTTAAACGGTCTAATTCAGCCGCGATCGCAAAGGGAACTCCAGCTTCCTTATGACGAATTACCATCATATCCGTTCCCATCGCTAAATAGGTTTTAGCAGTGTCAAGAATTGTTTCGCCTTTCGTTAGAGAAGAGGTTCCCGGCGCAAAATTTAAGGTATCTGCGGAGAGTCGTTTAGCCGCGAGTTCAAAACTATTCCGAGTGCGAGTTGACGGTTCAAAAAATAAATTTGCCACCACCTGACCTTGTAAAGCCGGAACTTTTTTAGTACGACGACCTAACACTTCTTGAAAGCTTGTTGCTGTTTGCAAAATTGTGTTATATTCCGTCGCCGTAAAATCAGCTAAGGATAAAATATGACGGCGAGTCCAGGGAGCAGTAGCCATTGTCAATCCAAAATGATGAGGATTTTGATCCAACATTTAATCATACTAGGTGCTGGTTCAAAACGGAATAGGAATCGCAAGCCTTGAATAATAAGGTAATTGTTATTTTCAGAATCCACTTTAAACCATGAACCGTATCCAACATTTTTTAACTCGTTGTCTCGTTGGCGTTACTATTCTTAGCTTAAGCAGTTGTGGTACTCCTCCTGTTGACACCCCAACTCAACCGCAAGCCTCTCCTGAAGCCACAATTTCTCCTTCAACCCCACCTGAACCTCAAAAACAAGCTCTTTCCCCGGCTAACACCGTTTCTGTAACGATTTATCAGGTCGATAATCAATGTTCTGAGTTAGTTCCTCGTCAAATTACGGTTCCTAAAGAACAAGCCTTAGAAACCGCAATTTCTGAGGTTTTAGAACAACAAAGTAGTTCTGATTTTCCCTTAAATTATCGCATAAATACCGATAAAAATCAACAAATTGTCACGATTGATTTTCGGGTTCCTACAACGGCTGAACGGACGTTCAATTCTTTATCGAGTTGTGAACAATTAGCGTTATTTGGGAGTTTACGCCAAACGATTACCAGTAATCCTGACTGGCAAATTAATGATGTCATTTTTACAGAACAGGGAGAAGAAATTACCTTATAAAAACGACTTCATTTGTTGATTTTTTTTAAAACAAATATCCAATCTTCGTCAGTTGGAGGCTTTAGCTGAATGGCATTTGTTCCTGTAAAATTCGGAAGATCAGAAAATTGACCCAACCGAGGATTATAAACTTGAAGGGTATAGGAAACCGTTGTATCTGATTCCAAGTCTAAGGAGAGGGGTTTGTTCGTATCCCGAACATAAACAATAAACTGTTGATCGTCGTTGGCTAATAGATAATGGGTTCCCTCTCCTTTAATGCGTCGGTCTATGGGTTTAAATTTCCACCAATCTAAAGTTTTAAACAGTTTAGGAATGTGTTGAACTTGTGCTTCCCAATCATCATTTTTCGGATCATTTACATTAAAAGGCCCCGGCTCACGAATTCCTCCAAAATAAGTAGTTCCCCAACCTGTGATAAAATAGCCACCCGCCATGACAATATCCCAACTTGAATGGCGAATTTCATCTAAAGAGGCACTATTGGGTTTATCAACTTTTCCATCCTCATTTTGATCTCGTAAATAATAGGCATATTCTGAATTAACTACAGGTTTATTATACTTAAGTTGATCTAAAACTCGTTGATGTAATTGAGTATAGTTCTGTTGATAATCTGCAAAAGACATCCAATCTTTTTCTGCAAATTCAGCTACACTATAGCTTAATTCTCCGGGGTGAATACCAATTAATCGTTGATGGGGATCAAATTTTAAAATTTCTTGGGCAATCTGTTCATACATAGATTTATCGCCATATTCATTCCATTCTCCCGCAACGGTAAAGGCAACATTAAACGCACTATAACGACCTACAATATAACGAGCATATCGCAACCGTGCTGCTTCATTAGGAAAGGCTCTCCAATCATTTTTGGAAACGCCATCTTTTGACCAAGTTAAGAATAACATAGAGGTGATTCCGTTTTGATTTAAGGATTTGATCCGAGAGTCAACTTCTTGCCAATAACCGGGATTTAACGTTTCTTCGGAGATATTATCAAAGGCAGATCCCCCTTCATTTCGAGACAGAGACATTACGTTAGAATGGATAAAATTAAATCCTTGTTTGGCGCGTGTATCAATATATTGTTTAACTGCGTTGCGATCTAAGTTTTCTTGAGGATTATTATTAAATAATGTCCACTGGGTATCCCCTAATAACCAAAACGGAGTTCCATCTTGATAGATAAAATGATGGGGATATTGAGGATTAACTTGAATTCCACCTTTACTTTTGGCGGCAATGGTTTTAAAAGACCCTGATTTGTTATTTAATCCCCCATCATTGGACTGAACAGACCATTTCCAAATGCCTTCAAGATTCGGCGAAAATCTCAGTTTCCAAGTTGTTCCCCCATCCCAAAATAAAGGGATTTTTTGAGTTTCACCTTTGGGAGTTGTTAAAGTTGCGATTGCTTCAACTTCGGTGTAAGGATTTTGATAAGTTCCAGAATGGCTAAATCCCTGTTCAAAAATACTAAACGCTGGAATTTGAGCTTGAGAAACAGGCTTGACTTGAACCGTGACTTGATCCGTGCTAGATTGTTCTCCAGCCTTTGCAGTTAGCTTTAAAACATAAGTTCCCGGTTGAGAAAATTGTACGGTTGTGTTCGGAAGTTGAGCATTTTGAAACGTAACGTTTCCAGGGCCACTAATTTTTTGCCATTGGGTTTTTAGAGCAGTTGAATCTCCTAAATAAGTTACTGTTCCATGCAGTTGAACTGATTTTTTAGCCGGGAACACTTGGGAAAAACCAGCACTAACGACAGGAGTATAATTGATAGGTTCTAACCGCGTTTCTGACTGAGAATTGGCTTCTGGAGTTGGACGACAAGCCAGGATTGAACTGATTAAAACTCCGTTGAAAATAACGAATTGACAGACGGAATAAAATTTTAGGAAATTTCTCATAATTGGTCGTTTTTTTGCTCTAAAGTAAATTTTAACTGATTATATACTAAGGTGCAATTTTTCGAGAGAATTAAAGACTTTTGAAGGGTGTAAACAAATAATTAAGGACAGGGAAACATTAAGAAATGATTTTAGCCGGAAATTTAGATTGATCGAATCGACGAACTAAATCACTTGCTAAATAAACACTAGCTAGGGTTGCACCTAAAAATAGAAGTTCAATCATGATATTAGTCAGCTTTTTAACCAATTATCTACAAAATTAACAAAAGTTGCGATCGCTGTTCCTTGAACAAAGGAAGCATTCAAAATTAACCCCGTATTCAAATAGTGATCGGCCTTTGCAACTGTCCAATACTCAACAGGAGGAAGCATTTTTTCAGATAAATTTCTTAAAAATTCTAAATCTTCAGCAGGTTCAAATTCAGCATCGATCAGTAATAAAGGAATATGTTGAGGTTGGGTAAAATCCTGTAAATAAGTTTCGATATCTAAAGCTTCCATTACGGGTTTCCAAAAAGAAAATTCTAGGGGTTTAGGAAGCTGCATATCAATTTGCCAACGAAACATTAACTTTTCTTTTTCTCGCGCTTCACGATTTAAAAATCGTTCTTTTAACCGACGGGGAGGTGCGAAAACAACTGCTTTAGAAATTCGAGAATCTTGAGCTTGAGCCGCCATTGTTACACCGCCTCCAAAGGAATGTCCTAAAACATAAATTTCTGAATTTTGGCTAGGAAAATTAACCTTTAAATAATCAATAGCTGCGGTGACATCCTGAGCAAAATTAAAGGCATCTGTTGTATAAGTTTTAGGTTGTTCAGATTCTCCATGAGCGCGAAGATCAAAGGCAAAAACCCGATATCCTTGCTTTTGAAACCCTTGAGCGAGAGCCAGCATAATTGGCAATTTGCGACCTAAAATCGAAGACCCATGTAACAGAATTAACGTAGGAGCGGTATCCGCATTTTCAGGAATATATAAATCTCCTTTTAATTGGAAATTGCCAGCCAGAAAAGAGACTATTTTTGTAGGTTTATAAGGAATAGATTGTAGTTTTTTAAAAGATGAGTGTTTGAACAAGTCAAGTTGATGATAACGATATCTCAACAATTGATATAACGGTTTAACTTGAGGATAGGTTTGGGCAAGAAAAGAATATAATTTAGGTTGTGGCATGATGGTTAGAAGGTGGATTTACAACATCGTTGGTTTCCGTTCGCATTTTAATAATTTTGGCAGGAACACCCGCAGCAATAGCATAATCAGGTAAATCTTTTGTGACCACGGCTCCGGCTCCAATAATACAGCCTTTACCAATTTTAACACCATCTAAAACCACTGAACTTGCTCCCAACCAAACATCATCTTGAATGGTAATTTTTCCTCGTGTAAACACCCCTTGTTCCATCATGGGAATATCCAGACGGTCTGTGATATATCTGCCCCCTCCAATATAACAGTTACCCGCAATTAAAACCGAAGATCCAATAGAAATTCCCCCACTCGAAGATAAAATTGTATTACAGCCTAAATCGGTTTTTTTGCCAATGGAAATTCCCCCAATTTTCCCTTGAATCACACAATTACGAGAAATAATCACATCATCTCCTAAATCAATGCCTTCATCGCCTGCACCACTGGCATCAATTAAAACATAATCATCAATGGCTACTCGGTCGCCTAACGTTACTTTTTTGGGATGACGTAACACAATTCCTTTGCCTAAAATAATCCCGCCACCCGTACTTTTAAATAATCCTTTATAAGCGGATTTTCGAGCCACATAACCAAACGCTCCCGATAAATTTCCCAAGAAAAAGTTAGCCAATTCATATTGAATAAAATGCCCTAAATCATTCGTTCCTAACGCTTTCATTTGATAGCGTTTTAATAAGGATGATTCCGATTGATTCAGTTGTTCAGATAAAGAAACTTTATTAATAATTTGGCGAGTTTCAGTCATGATCTATAAGGTGGGCAATGCCCACCCAACTAAAGGAGTACAAACTAAGATTTCAGGGCGGATGATGATTCTAATAACCCAGAATCTTTATACCATAATGCTGTTTTTCTTAACCCTTCATCTAAGGGAACTTTAGGCTCATAACCTAATAATTTTTTAGCTTTAGAAATATCAAACGCCCGGTCTTTAATAAAGAAATCAACCCGACGGCGATAAATCGGGGGAGAAATATTAAAAGGTAAACAAATTAGTTCGCATAAATAACCCGCCCACCAAACCGGCCAAACGGGAATTTTAAACTTAGAAACGGGTTTATTATAGATATCCGCAATTTTTTGAACCAATTGATTTAACGTGACAAATTCATTCCCACCAATGGTGAAAATTTCACCAATTGCGGCTTCTTTTTCTCCCGCCAATGCAATTCCGGCGGCTAAATCTTCCACATAGGTCAAATGATAGAGAACTTCCCCACTGCCAATCATTTTAAATTTGCCACTGTAGATATATTTAAACAGTTTGAGAAACCGTAAATCTCCAGGGCCATAAATACCCACAGGGCGCACCACAGACCCGGCTAAATTTTCTTTTTTAAAGAAATCTAACGCCAACAGTTCCCCATCCATTTTAGATTCTTGATAATAATCTCCGGGTGAATAGGGATCTTCTTCTTTAGCGGGAGGGTTTTTAATTTCCCCCTGAACTCCAACGGTACTGCAATGAACAAACCGTTTAACATTGGCTTTTTTCGCGGCTTCTAAAACTTTACGAGTTCCCTTAACATTTACATCCCAAAAATATTCTCTGGGTACATTTTCTGCCCGATATAATGCCGCAATATGATAAACCACATCCACCCCCTCCATCACCGAATCATCCAAGGGATTATCATCGGCAATATCAGCAAAGAAATATTCAATGGATAATCCTTCTAAGGCACTTTGATTAGAATTTTTACGCACTAAGACGCGGACTTGATAGCCTTTATCAAGTAAATGTTTGGTCAGATAACTGCCTGTAAATCCGTTCGCCCCTGTCACTAAAGCTTTCATTAATTTTCCTCCTCTAAATCCTATTAAAAACTGAATTTTTCGATTAGATTTTAGCCAATTCTGCCATTCCACACCGTTGATAAAAGTCTTCTAAACGTTGAATTTCTTGTTTAGATTTTGAATCATCCCAATTAAACAGTTTACAAATCATAGGGGCAATTTTTAACGCCCGTTGGGGATTATCTCCTAAGCTGGTGCGACGCAGAATTAAATCATCTAAATGCTGTACCGCTTCATTTTCAATAATATCCTTAAGTTCCTCGGAACAATCGGTGAGTTCCGGTTGAGGATACCAATGATAATCATACAACCCTTGGGGACGCTGTGCTTCTGCGGGTGCAATTTCTGTTGCATCAACGGGTGAAAGTTGAGGGAAAATTTGCTGAATCGTTTTTTCAGCTACTAAACGAGCGGTTGTAAATTTAACCCCAGAAATACTATACAAACCTTTGATACCTTGAGGCAGGGTTTCATGATTTAAAATCACTTCCCGAACCGCTAGTTCTTTACTATTAGGTTCTTCCGCCGGAAGTAAACCGGAAAACACCCGAAGAATTTCGCTTTGACTTAACTTTAACCCCGGAATAGCAAAATTAAGATTATCAATAAATTCGCTAATTTCTGAAGGGTCGGGTCTGGGGTTGGCTTGAATATCTTTAAACCAAGGGTTATGAATGGTTCCTGCTAATAATCGTCCTTTCCAGGGGTGGAGAAAATAGGTTTGAGCGTTGGGTTTTTTAGGTTCAATGGCTAACGCAAAATCGGATAAAGTTTCTCGATCAAAAAGGATATTCCAAGCAATCGATTTATAGAATAAATTGGGAACCTCTTGATCAAAATTCGCCGCTAATTCTCGACACCAGGGGCCAGCAGCATTCACCACAATTTTTCCTTGATATTCGTGGGTTTCTCCGGTTAATTGATCTCGCGCTACAACCCCAGAAACCGTTTGATTAACTTTTAACAAATCCTGAGCTTCTACATAGTTTAACGCCGTTGCTCCCAAGGAACAAGCCCAACGTAAAGCCCCTATTACCAACCGTTGAGAATCGGGCATACAGGCATCATACCAAATGGCTCCAGCTTTTAATCCTTCAGAATCAACATTCGGAAAAATGGCTTTCACTTTTTCGGTTTTGATGACTTTTCCGGGGGGTAAATGACGGTCAGGACGAATGCCTTGGTTTCGAGTAAAAGATAGAGTATCGTTGAGTTTTAAAGCCGTTAATAAAATCGGAGGACGACGTAATCCTTTGCCATATAAAGGCATTAAACAGGAGAGGGGTTTGACTAATTCAGGAAAGGTTTTAAGAAACCATTTCCGTTCTCCAACAGATTCATAAAATCGAGGTAAATCTAAGGTTTGTAAATACCGAAATCCCCCATGAACAATGCGGAGACTATTGTAACTGGTTACCCCACCAAAATCGGCTTTTTCAATTAAGAGTGTTCGCAGATTTCTTCGAGCCGCTTCTAAGGTCAGCATCGCACCATAAATTCCTCCACCAATAATAATCACATCATAGGAGGATTGGGCTGCGGTTGATAGGTTTCGAGTAATTGTTGTCATGGTTAATAGAGGGTTTATAATTAAGATTGAACGAAATCAAGGCTGAAATTAGTTTTTAAACCAGCGTTTATACCAACTTTGAAACACAATTAATGACCATAAAATATGGCTATGGTTTGCTGTTCCTGCTAGATGTTCCTGTTTCAGTCGTTTAATGGTATTAACTTGGAAAATACCTTGTTCTCGAATGGCTTGATCACTCAATAATTCTTCCATTAACGGCCGGAATTCATTACACAACCAATTTTTAATCGGAATACTAAATCCTTCCTTGGGACGATACACACATTCTGCGGGAACGTGACGGGCGGCAACGGATTTTAACAGAACTTTGGTTTCCCCAGGGGTGACTTTTAAGCCTTCAGGAATTTGGAAGGCTAATTCCACTAAATCGGGGTCAAGATAGGGCACTCGTGACTCCAAAGAAACCGCCATCGACATTCGATCCACTTTCACTAAAATGTCATCGCTTAAATAGCTTTTGACATCTACATACATACTGCGATTTTGCGGTTGGCGATCGCCTGCTTTATTGAATAAATCAATAATATGAGCGGCGGAAGGTGTGACTAATTCTTGATTGGCTTCAGCCGTAAATAATTGTGATCGCACCGTATCTCCGGCAAAAATTCGCCACCGAGCATGGGATAAATCCACAGGATTTTCTAACCCTTCAATAAATCGTTTGGCTTTATTGACTAACCCTTTTTTCTGGGGTTGAGGACGCAGAGATTTAATTAAAGGTTCGATTAAATTTTGACGGAAAATCACTGGAATTTTTTGATATTGTCGGGCTTTTTCATCGGCTAAATAGGTTTCATATCCGCCAAACAATTCATCGCCGCCATCTCCACTTAAAGAAACTGTTACATATTGACGTGCTAACCGAGACACTAAATAAGTGGGAAAAATGGAAAAATCCCCGATGGGATCATCAAGAAAATACATTAAATGTTCAAATAATTCGACTACATTGGGTTTAATTACTTCGTTGATATGTTCAACCCCTAAATAAGCCGCCACTTTTTCCGACCATTGCAACTCATTATAGGAGGGATCATCAAACCCAATACTATAGGTTTGGGCTTTCCCCATTAACGCCACCGTTAGGGAAGAATCAACACCGCCAGAAAGAAATGCACCCAAAGGAACATCACTCACCAGTTGCATTGTCACCGATTTTCTTAGTTGTGCTTCAACTTTATCCGCCCATTCTTCATCGGATAATTCTATTTCTTCGGTCGTGGGAATATCCCAATACGTTTGCGGTTCACATCGGGGATTTTCTAAGTCAATTTCTAACAGTTGTCCGGGTTCTAATTGCCGAATTTCCTTAAATAAGGTGGCTTTTCCGGGTACATATTCCCAAGCCAAATATTCCCCTAAAGCATCCAAATCTAAGGTTTTTTCAACCCGTCCACTGGCTAAAATCGCTTTAATTTCTGATCCCCAAACTAAATCGTTTTGATTAAACGCATAATAAAGGGGTTTAATTCCTAAATGATCTCGAACTAAATACAGCTTTTTCTTAACAGTATCATGAAGGGCAATGGCAAACATTCCATTCAGATATTTAGGAAACTCAATTCCATATTCTTCATAGGCATAAACAATCACTTCTGTATCGGTTTTTGTGGCAAAAGTATAACCCTTGGATTCAAGTTTGCTCCGCAGTTCACGGAAGTTATAAATTTCTCCATTGAAAACCGTTAAAATGGTGCAATCTTGATTAAAAATCGGTTGTCGTCCGCCACTTAAATCGATGATTGACAACCGCCGCATTCCTAATGCAACCCCGTCTTGAACGTGCATTCCATCTTGATCCGGCCCCCGATGGAAAATACTATCACACATGGTTTTTAACTGTTCTAGGGTGGGGTGAGGTGAACCCTTGAAAGCCGCGACACCTGTTATTCCACACATCGATTTTAATCCCCTAACGGAATCTGTATTAACAATGAAAGGACTCTGCACTTAGGGTTAATGATTTCCCCCTAAGTTTGCTCTATTTTAATTAAAATAAATGGATTCGGCAAGTTTTCCAATTCCCCAAAACCGGGCTTCTGAATCATCTCATAACCTGATTCTCAAAAACCCGATTTTAGTTTAACTCTATTTTAAGTTTAAACCTTGAACCGAGGACATTTCTAAACTGTTAGAATCTTCTGTTTTTTTAATCGAAGTTTGGGTGACAAACTCCAATAAATTAATCATTTTTTTGGTATAAACTTCACGAGAATATTTTTCTTGATAAAGAATTTGAGCATTTCTAGCTTTTTGTTGAGCTTCTGCTTCATTGGTTAAAGCTTCAAGAATTCCTCGTCCTAAATCTTCAGGTTCGGGTTCAACTAAGAAGGCGACATAATCATTTAAAACTTGAGTATGAGAATAAATGCGAGTGGCTACTAAAGGAACCCCACTGGCTAATTGTTGATAGACTTTTAAGGGGGTATTCGTACCACTGCGACGGGGTGAAACTTGAACTTTAGCTTGATTGGCATAATTTTGGGCTAAAGATTGTTCAACCCGACCTGTAAATAAACACTGTTGATTAATTCCCAGTTCTGTTGCTAAATTGGAGAATAATTCTGTTTGTTCAGGACTGCCTCCAACAATTAATAAAAATGCTTCGGGATCAGCTTTAGCGACGAAAACAAAGGCTTCTAATAATAAATCAATTCCTTGATAAGATTCTAAGGTTCCTGCATAAATCACTAAATGTTTCTGGAAAAGTTCTGGCGAAACGCTTACGGTTTTATTAATCTCTGATTGGGTCATGGGGGAAAATCTCCTGGTAATTACGATTAAGGAATCAATGAATTAAATTTAAGAGGCTTTTGGAGCAACTTTAACTTCATCAAAAATCGAATTTTCTATTAAGAAAACTTTTTGTTTATCCCCTATCACCCCTAAAGCATAATCATATAAACTTGGACAAATGGTAATGGTGGCATCAGAGGTGTGTAAACAAGCATCTTCCATCGCTTTAAATAAATCAATTAACCATTGAGATGTGGTAAATCTAAAATTCGTTAATTGTTCAGGAAGACTAGAGTGCATATCATAAATTAGGCGGAATTTAAACAAAGGTTTAAACAGTGTACAAATAAAGATTGCTTCCTCATGGGCGTGAACAAAATCATACCGATTTTTAACGAGTAAAGCAATTGTCCACAGGGTAATGAAAATATCTAAAAATAACTTCAGTTTTGAAGGGCCGATTTTAACATTTCCAAACATCGGAAAACTGGGAATTCTAATAATCCGAACCTTGGGAATGTCTACGTCTTGACCTTCGCCATAGGTCAGTAAATCAATATCAACTCCTAATTCGGCTGTAATTAGCGTGCGGTAATATACGCTAAAAGGAGTTCCACGCGGGGTATAAAAAGGTTGAGGAGCAATGACTAAAGCTTTCATAATTTATCCTTTTTTTCTCATCCGTTTAACCAGTTGCATCGCAATTTGATTGCGAATAAAACGTAAGGGAGTTTCCAATGTTCCATAGCATTGCAGTTGAGTATTAGGATCTAATAAAATTTCCTTAATACTTTGGGCGGGTTTGTTAAAATCAATCGTACCTTGAATGGCAAATCCAAAACTTCCAGGTCGCCAAGATTCAGAAGCAAAGGGGAGGGGATCAGTTCCGGGTAAAATTTTTAATCCTCGCTCTTTTGCTTGTTTAAAATAAACAGGTTGACTCCAAAATGTAGGACGACCTCCGTTATCACCGAGGAACAAAGGCAAGGATTCTTTTTGTTCTAATAAACGGCTAATAATCGTACCTCGTTCTCCCATCCATTTACCAAAACCCCAAGGAATAAGGGGAATACTGCCCTTAGAAACCACCTGTTGAATTGTAGTTTCAATTGGTAAACGATCCGAAAATTCCTCCGCCGTTAATAGGGCAAGAACTTCGAGATCTTCAACGGTAACAACTTGACGACCTGCAAAAATAAAAATACCTTGTCCCGTTGAATGTTTAGCATAAACAGAACAGTTTTCTTGGGTTCCCAAAAAGCTCCAATCCTTCAGCATCAGGTTAGAATTTCCATCAGACTGAATGGATTGAATGAGTTTCTGGAAATAATGATCTTTACTGGTTTCCGTTAAAAACAAAAGGGCTGTTTCTGCTTGGGAATACCCAGAGTTTTGAGCCGTAGTATTAAAATTTTTGAGTGCCGCATTCAAAAATTGTTCTAGGTCATAGCAGTCATAAATATGAACATGAGCATCAGCCCAGATGGGTTGGGTTAGATTTTTTGAAGTCACCATAGATCAATGTTTCTAAGTCCGGTGATATTAACTCTACTAAATCATATACCCATTGTATCTAACTGCTTTATTTTGATTTAAAGACAATCGATAGCGGGTATTTAATAGTTATTGTAGATATTGTAAAACCTCTGGAGTTAGTAATAGTCTTAAAAGATTCAGAAAAAACAAGTCCAATTTTAGAAGTATTTTTCTCTGGGTTTCCATTATCTTTGAAAGATCAAGGTACGGGTACTATCCAACTCAGGTGTTCATCTTAGCCTCTATCCTCCTTTAAAGTCACCCAGTTTTTGTAAAGAATTAATACAATCAGAGGCTTTTTTTGTAAAGATTTTGTAAAGATACGGACGTGAGATTGTCTGAAAATCTGTTTTTTCGACTCTCAGTTGATAGGGATTATCAAGATTGATCGTTCACTGTCCCATTAATGATTTCTAGTTCCCCGTCCTTCTACATACTCTTTTAACTCATAGGCCATTCGTTCCATGCCTCGTTTTTCATCCTCTTGAATAAACGGTAAAAACACGCGGGTTAACCATCCAGAAAACTCCTGATGATGAATATATTTTGTGCGACCCATACCGATTTCTTGTAGTTCAAATAAAGTTTGGTTGCGAAACCCTGGAATTTCTGCTGTCCAACTTAAGCAAATTTCCGGTTGTAACACCTGGACTAACGGTTGAAACACGGTTTCTTCTTCATGAGGACACCCACGTACCGCTAAGGTGACTTCTTGGTTTAAAATAAACGGTTGATTGGGATTTCGATCCCATAAAAATGTATTCCACTGACACCAATATTGTTTTTGACATAAAGCATACCAAACTTTTCGCTTGGCAGCTTCTATTTTAATTTCTGTATATAAACGAGTCATAGAGATTGATCAACTCAATTTGTCCTCATCCTAGATTAACCTATTTTTAGTCAGCTATAAAATGTGGACTTTATTACATAGTCAACTGCATCGTACCCTGCGAACTCGTCAATTGTTACCTGCATCTCAACGGTTATTAGTGGCAGTATCCGGGGGGCAAGATTCCTTATGTTTAATCAAATTATTATTAGATTTACAACCGAAGTGGAAGTGGCAAATTGCCATTGTCCATTGTGACCATCGTTGGCGGTCTGACTCCAGCGCTAATGGGGACTATATCGCACACCTGGCCGAGTCTTGGCAACTACCGTTTTATCGAGGGGTGGCGACGGAAATTCCTAATAGTGAGGCAACGGCAAGGCAATGGCGTTATCAAGTTTTGGCTGAAATGGCCGAAGAACATGATTATCAAATCATTGTTACAGGTCATACAAAAAGCGATCGCGCGGAAACCCTACTTTATAATTTAATCCGGGGTAGTGGTTCTGATGGTTTACAAGCTTTAACTTGGCAACGTTCTTTACACTTAGAATCTCCTATTCTTAAGCCAGATTTAACGGCTTCTATTCAGTTAGTTCGTCCCTTATTAGAGATTTCTCGTGAACAAACCGGGCAGTTTTGTCAAGAACATCACTTAAACATTTGGGTTGATACTACCAACGAAGATTTACATTATGCGCGCAACCGAATTCGTCAAGAACTGTTACCGTATTTACAAAACTATTTTAATCCTAAAGTTGAATCCCATCTTGCCCAAACAGCCGAATTATTACGAGCAGAAGTTGACTATTTAGACTCATTAACAGAAACCCTTTTTCAACAGATTGTAGTCTTTGAAAAAGAAAGTCAAAAACCCTTAAAAATCAATCGATTGATCTTACGTCAAACCCATGAAGCTTTACAACGTCGAGTCAGTCGAAAAATTTTACAACAGGTTATGTCAACAACTCCTAACTTTGAACAAATTGAAAAATTAAACGCTTTAATTTCAGCCCCCAACCGTAGCCAAACAGACCCGTTTCCAGGGGGGATAATTGCCCTTGTAGATGGGGATTGGATCGTTTTTACTTTGAGCTTTAATTAAACTTAAATTTCTCCCTCTTGACAAAATTATTCGTCAAGGTAAATATACTTCTATACGAACTCTAGTTTTGGGTGAGGAATCCGTAATGATTAGCCAGTTTGGGAAAAATAAATTCCTTTCTATGTTGTTACTAGCAACGGCCGTATTTAGCCCAGGAATTAGCTTAATATCTTCAAAAGCGACCGCACAACCGGGGCTTGTAACGATTAAATTGGTCAATGGGACTGATAAAGGGATCAAGTTATTGTTTGTCGTTCCTACCGATGCACCAAATC
This sequence comes from Planktothrix sp. FACHB-1365, assembly GCF_014697575.1. Lineage (GTDB taxonomy): Bacteria > Cyanobacteriota > Cyanobacteriia > Cyanobacteriales > Microcoleaceae > Planktothrix. The sequence goes on from NZ_JACJSC010000011.1 coordinate 47,236, forward strand.
TGGAAAATGAGGTTCTTGGCGCTGATGTTCTTAACCCTTCGGAGAGTAGAACTGTCAAGATCAATAATGGCTCAGAAGAGTGTAACTATAACTTTCGAGCTATCTTTGATGATGGCACTGAATCTGTAACCAACCAAGGACGAGTTTGTGATGGTGAAGAATACATCTATAAAGAATAATATTTGGCTTGAGTCATTTCTAATACAATTGTTAAGAACCTTGCTCCTTTGCAAAACACAACCCTACAATGCACAGTAGAACAATAACTTGACAAAGGAGCCTTCCTATGGCGTATGTATGCGAACTAGGGGCGGGTCAAAGAGTATATTTAGAAAACCAGGGTGTGCAAACCGTTATCACCTTGATTAGTAGTAGTCCAGGACAACAGCAACAAGCGAGTAGCAGTTTTGCCACAGGAGTTTGGAGTTCACCTCCCCAGGTGTTCCAAACTCCTTATGGTATGATGCTCAAAATCCTATCCGAGCAAGGGGAAAAAACCTTACAAATTCAAGGCAGTAGTGTCAGTGTCATCAGTGGAACCCCCTCGATGAACAACTCTGAACAACTACCTGTCCATGAAGTCACCAGTTTACCTGTGTCCCCGATGCCAGGAATAGAAGTGATGAAACCCATGGAACCCATGAGTTCGATGGAGCCGATGACTCCGATGACCATGAGTCCGATGGAACCGATGAAACCCCTAGAACCCATGAACCTAAAAATGGGAGATATGCAAATGAGCATGAACCCGATGGAAATGCGAATGGGGAATATGGAACTGCGAATGGGAGCATCTGCACCGAATAAACAGAATTTTTGTAGTCAATGTGGAGCATCGGTCAAACCCGAAGACCGATTTTGTTCGAGTTGTGGACATCAGTTATAAGTCATCCGTCAGCTATCAACAGTTAATACTTGAAAATGTCTATTAAAGTTAGTTTAAACCACCAGATTTCCTATCAGTTTGAACGTTCTGTTATTCTAGGGCCTCATACGGTTGGGTTGCGCCCCTCTCCCCATTGTCGGACACCGATTTTGAGTTATTCCCTCAAAATTGCCCCCTCAGACCATCAACTGACATGGTTACAAGATCATGATGGAAATTTTTTGGCTAGAGTTAACTTTCCTCAAAGCACTGATTCTTTAAAAATTGAAGTGGATTTAATAGCTAAAATTCAACCTATTAATCCCTTCAATTTTTTTATTGAACCCGACGCTTCAAACTATCCCTTTCAATATGAGCCTCGTCTGGCTCAAGAATTAATTCCTTTTTTAGAAATTCGGGAATCAGGAGAATTACTGAATCAATGGGTTAAAATTAATCATAAAAATAATATTTATACCCTTGATTTCTTACTAGATTTGAATCGAAAATTAGCAGAATTAATTGAATATAAAGTTAGATTTGAACCGGGAATTCAGACTTGTGAAGAAACCCTAGAGAAAAAAATCGGTTCCTGTCGAGATACCGCTTGGTTATTCGTACAAATTTTACGCCATTATGGATTGGCGGCGCGATTTGTTTCGGGATATTTAATTCAACTCAGTAATGATATTCCCCCTGTGGATGGCCCTAGTGGACCGTCGAAGGATAATGCCGATTTACACGCTTGGGCGGAGGTTTATTTACCCGGTGCGGGTTGGCTGGGATTTGACCCGACATCGGGTTTAATGGCCGCAGAAGGTCATATTCCGTTAGTTTGTGTTGCTGACCCCTTAGAAGCTCGTCCGGTTTACGGAACTTTTGAACCTGCGGAGTCAAAATTAGACTTTTCGGTAACGGTTTCTCGTTATCATGAAATTCCTAGGGTGACAAAACCTTATACAGAAGAACAATGGCAAAATATTAATGATTTAGGGGAAAAAGTTGAAGTTGATTTACAGCGTTTAAATGTCGGTTTAACGATGGGAGGAGAACCGACTTTTGTTTCTATTGATGATTTTGAATCTCCCCAATGGCGAATTGCAGCACTCGGAGCAGAAAAACGTCAACTGGCTGGACAATTGCTCACCCGTTTACAAGATAAATTTACTCAAAAGGGGGGATTACTTCATTATGGATTAGGGAAATGGTATCCGGGGGAAGTGTTACCCCGTTGGGCGTTAGGGTGTTATTGGCGAAAAGATGGAATTCCCTTATGGCGAAATCCCGAACTTTATGCCCAAGAGGATCAAGATTATGGTTATATTCAACAAGATGTTTTAACGTTTATTGAAGCTTTAGTTAAAAATTTAGGCGTAAAATCAGAGTGTATTATTCAGGCTTATGAACCTAATTCTAATATTATTGCTGGATATACTTTACCGATTTTAGCCCTTGTTAAAAATGATGCGATTCACTGGAGTAGTTGTCGTTGGCGGTTGTCTAACTCCAATAAAATTGAACTGTTAACCGGGGATTCTCCCATTGGATTTCGCTTACCTTTAAGCTCTTTAAATTGGCACGCAGATGAACTTGAACAAGAAGCGGTTCTCCCCTTAACTCATTCTCCAATTCTTCCCAGTTCTGAACCTTTAGAATCTCCCATTAATTCAATTCGTGTGGCTTTAAGTGTAGAAGCAAGACAGGGAAAAATTCACGTTTTTTTACCTCCTGTAAGCTCGGCGCGCAGTTTTGTAGATTTAGTCGCCACGATTGAAAATACAGCCGCCCAGGTTCAATATCCCGTCATTTTAGAAGGATATACACCCCCAACCAATAGCGGGATTATTGGGTTTCAAATTACTCCAGACCCCGGCGTGATTGAAGTTAATATTCATCCGGCTTCTGATTGGAAAGAATTAGTTGAAATTACCACAACGTTATATGAAGAAGCGAGATTATGCCGTTTAGGAACGGAAAAATATCTCTTAGATGGACGACGGATTCCAACGGGGGGTGGCGCTCATGTTACTATTGGCGGAAAAACGGTTTATGATAGTCCCTTATTACGCCGTCCTGATTTATTAAGAAGTTTAATTACTTATTGGCAAAATCACCCCTGTTTAACGTTTTTATTCGCTGATTTGTTTGTTGGGCCAACCAGTCAATCGCCGAGGGTGGATGAAGCCAGACATGAGAGTTTATATGATTTAGAAATTGCGTTTCAAAAGTTAAATTATCCGGCAAATGTTCCTCCTGAATTAGTTGATAGATTATTAAGAAATTTATTAATTGATATTACAGGAAATACCCACCGTTCCGCTTTTTGTATTGATAAATTGTACCCTGTTGAAAATCATAGAAATCAATTAGGATTATTAGAATTTCGAGCCTTTGCCATGCCTCCTCACCCCCGAATGAGCTTATTACAATTGTTATTAATTCGGGCGTTAGTGAGTTGGTTTTGGGAAAAACCCTATCATTATCCGTTAATTCGTTGGGGAACCACTCTACATGATCGATTTATGTTACCCTATTATTTAGGAGAAGATTTAAAAGCGATTTTAAGGGATTTACAAATTATTGGTTATGATTTTGATTTTGATTGGTTTGCCCCATTTTTTGAATTCCGGTTTCCCCGTTATGGAGAAATTACGAAAGAAGGCATTGAACTAGAACTACGTCATGCCATTGAACCTTGGCACGTTTTAGGAGAAGAAACCGCATCGGGAAATACAGCCCGTTATGTTGATTCTTCTATGGAAAGACTACAAGTAAAATTAACGAATGCGTTAGGAAATTCCCCCAATTTTGACAGTTATTCGACTCGATATATTGTCACTTGCCAAGGTCGTCCGATTCCGTTAAAATCTACTGGAAATCTAGGGGAATATGTGGGAGCGGTGCGATTTCGAGCGCGACGATATGCCTCAATTTTACATCCCGATCTTGATCCCCATAATCCTTTAATTTTTGATATTGTTGATACTTGGGCAGAGCGTTCTATTGGGGGCTGTACTTATTTTGTTAACCCTCCCGACGGGAAAATCTATCAACAATTCCCCGTTAATCATCGAGAAGCGGAAGGCCGAATGTTAGAACGATTTATGGAAATGGGGCATACATCAGGATTGATGAAAATTCCCCCTTTACATCTTAATCCTGAATATCCCTTAACCTTAGATTTGCGTCAAATGTCTTGATTAATTCCCCTGATTGCTATTCTAAACCTGCATAAGTTGTAGAATCATCCGGCACTTCTGCGGCTTCTTTGGGGCTGGGTTCTATCCAAATAATCGGCTTTTGACTCGGATCAATTCGGTTGCCTTGTTCCTGCATAATACTTTGAGTTTGCTGAGGATCAAAATAGCGACTGAATTCCTCCCTTTCTTTGGCCACTCGTTCTTCGGTCATTTTCACCTCAGCCCGAATATCCTGAACTTTTTCCGAGACTGAACGATGGTGCGGCAACATCTGAATTAAGGCTGATATCGAAAAAGCCGATAAAATTAAATTTACCCCTAACTTAACGGTTGTTTCCACCGTCAATAGGCGTCGGTTCTGGGTGCGTCGTTGCTGAGAAATTCGACGGGTACGGGGACGACGAAAGGGAGAAGCGGATGGAATTGTTTGGGGAATAGGTCGAGTCGCAGACATGATCTTTTGATTCGGGTAACAATTGAGATCAGCAACGGTCGAAGTAAATTTTAGGTTTCCCGAAAACGGCTTCAGAATTAACCTTGAATTCGGATTCCCATAAAAAAACCGTCTCGACAGTTTGACCGAGTTAACACCCAATACTCTATCCCATTGGGATAGTGATTGTCTGCACTCTTAACATTTTCTGTCGAGACAGCTTGAGGAAGTGACCCGTTACCAGTGAATTCTCACCAGTAAGTTCCAAATTTCTATTTATACAGTTCTGTAGCCAAACGGAAGGCTAAAATTCCAGGAATCAAGGCAATAACCAGGGCAATAAACACCTGAGTATCTGTCATTTTTGAATAGCTCCTTCATAAAAGTAGGATGGGAGTGTGTAAACGAGCGCCTCTTTAGACAACAGAGGAAACACGACTCAGGGGAATTTATTCCCCGTGAATATTGGATTGGGAACCGACACAAATTTTTTGATTTGGCGATTCCCGGTTTTTTTGGGATTTCTCCCACTCCTATTACTAGGGTAATGTTAGCTTCGCCAATGTTATCGGTCGGTAACTATCTCAAAAGCACTGTTTTACCCCTCGTAAAACTGTTTAACTTTTAAGTTCCAGAGCAACAGACTAGCTACGCATCTATTGGTGGGTTCTTGAACACTTGCCGATAACGTAGTCAATTAAGACTATAGCTGGTCAACTATCCAAAGTTAGAGGCATGTTGGCGAAGCCTGCGCTCCGCGCATAGCCCCGTCTCTTTAGAGCGGGGTGCTGACAAATTGAGATAATCGTTCACCAATGTCAACTAATTTGGGCATTTTGGGAAGAGCATTGTAACAAAAAGTTGAAAAAGCCAAGAACAGGGGGGCGGGGTATGACGGAAGAGTGCGGGGACAAGCGGGGACAAACGGGGGGTGTCGGGGGAAGAGTGCGGAGTGTCAATCCTTTATCCTCTATAATTTGAAATTAGGACACTATTAGGAATCATCAATCGTTAATGTTAGACCTTGATCACGTTTTTGAATTTTCTCGGAATTTAGAGTTAAATCTTCTTGTATTATTGCCTATTTTAGTTGCCCTAGAAGCCGTATTGTCTGCGGATAATGCCATTGCTTTAGCTTCTATTTCCTGTGGTTTAGAAGATAGCAAGCTTCAAAATAAAGCTCTAAATATTGGGTTACTTTTAGCCTTTATTTTACGGATTATTTTGATTCTTACGGCTACTTGGGTAATTAAGTATTGGCAGTTTGAGCTATTAGGAGCGTTATATTTACTTTGGTTAGTTTTTCGATATTTTACCAATAAAACTCAGGAAAATGAATCTGAAGAGGCTGTTCGTTATAAATCATTTTGGCAAGTTTTACCCTTGATTGCGATTACAGATTTAGCCTTTTCCCTCGATAGTGTGACGGCTGCGATCGCTATTTCAGATCGAGCGTGGTTAGTGATTACGGGGGCAACGGTAGGGATTATTATTCTGCGATTTATGGCAAGTTTATTTATTCAGTGGTTAAAAGAATATGTCTATTTAGAAACGGCCGGATATTTAACGGTTGGTTTAGTGGGATTACGATTATTACTACGAGTAATTGATCCAGCGTTAGTCCCACCGGAATGGTTAATGGTTATCCTTACCTTAAGTTTATTTGCTTGGGGATTTTCCCAACGAGTGACTGATTCTCCCAGTAATTCTTAATCGTTAACGGTTAACCATCAATTGTTAACCGCTAACACCTTAAAAATTACTCAACTAACCAAGGTTTAATCGTGGGTTCCCAATTGGCTAATTCGGCATCACTAAACCATAAGCTGATTTCGTTTTGTGCGGTTTCAAGGGCATCAGAACCATGAATAATATTGCGACCAATATTGATCCCAAAATCTCCCCGAATGGTTCCGGGTTCAGCGTTTAACGGATTCGTAGCACCGATGATTTTACGCGCAGACGCCACCACACCATCTCCTTCCCAGACCATTGCCACAATCGGGCCAGAAGTAATAAAAGACACTAAACTATAGAAAAAGGGTCTTTCTTTGTGGACTGCATAGTGTTTTTCTGCTAATTCCTGAGAGGGGATGAGCAGTTTCAGCCCCACTAGGGTAAACCCTTTGGTTTCAAAACGCCGAATAATTTCCCCCACGAGTCCACGCTGAACGCCATCGGGTTTAATCGCAAGAAATGTCCGTTCCAAGGGAATCTCCTTAGTTGTCATTAAAGTTCACAATTTAGATTACCGTATCCCAGGTGACAGATTGCTAGTCATTCTTAACTTAACCCGTTAACTGAAGAGGGGGTTTGGGGGAGCGGTAAGTCCCACGCTGAATTTCACGCCCGCCCAAAAAATACTAGAAATTAGGGTGAGATACACGGACTTCCCCAAGTTGATTTTGCGCTTGTCAATCCCGACAAAATCAACAACAATGTGTTAAAATTTCTCAAAGAGTTTTAAAAGCGATAATGTTTCAGGCGTACAAATACCGCATAATTCCAACTCCAGAGCAACAGATCTCCTTAGCCAAGAGCTTTGGCTGTTGCCGATGGTATTGGAATTACGCCCTAAACTTATGCCAAGAAACCTACAAAACTACAGGGAAAGGGTTATCAAAAGGAGCCCTTCAAGGATTATTACCTCAACTGAAAAAGGAATACCCTTGGCTAACAGATGCCTATTCTCAATGTTTGCAAGTCGTCGCTCTTAATTTATCCACAGCTTACAAAAACTTCTTTGACAAACGGGCAAGATTGCCTCGATTCAAATCCAAACATGGCAGGCAATCAATTAGTTATCCCCAAAACGTTAAATTTGAAGGGGATTACCTGAAGTTACCGGGTAAAATTGGGTTGATTTATTGTCGTCGCCATCGTCCTTATGAAGGAACAATCAAAACCGTTACTGTTTCTCAGAATTCTGATGGAAAATATTATGCTTCTGTCTTAGTTGATGACGGAAAAGAGCAACCTACGATATCAACTAATGGAAAAGCAATTGGAATTGATTTAGGGTTAACTCACTTGGCAATTACAAGCGAGGGTTCAAAATATAGTAATCCTAAATATTTTACTAAACATGAGCATAATTTAAAACGAAAACAACAAAAACTGTCTCGAAAACAGAAAGGAAGTAATAACAGACAAAAGGCAAGATTAAAAATAGCCAAAGTCCACGCTAAAATCTCTCGCTGTCGAGAAGATTTTCTACACAAACTATCCCGCAAGATAGTGAACGAAAACGTAGAGACGTGCCATGGCACGTCTGTACTTGCTGTAGAAGATCTAGGGGTTAAGAATCTGGTGAGAAATCATAAATTAGCTAAGGCGATTAGCGATTGTGGCTGGGCAATGTTCTGTACAATGTTGAAATATAAAGCCGAAAAAGAAGGGAAAACCTATATCGAAGTTAATCGATTTTTCCCTTCTTCTAAAACTTGTAATGTCTGTCTAAATCAAGTGGGGAGCTTACCGCTTGATATTAGAGTTTGGACTTGCGAACATTGTCAAACCACCCACGATCGAGATATAAATGCTTCCATCAATATCAAGAATGAAGCCTTGCGGATTTTGTCGTTAGGAACTAGCGACACTGCCAATCTGAGGGGATGTAAGTCGTCTGATAAAACTTCTGTTCTATCAGATGCTATCCCCGTCGAAGTTGGAAGCTCACACTTACTCGTAGAGAAGTGTGGGTAGTTCACACTGTCTGATGGTTGCTCAACGGCAAGGATAGAAAATATGGACGTCAACGCACTTACCCCCACAACACAAACCCAAGAGGTTTCGACGGACTCCCCCAACGGAAAACCTCAAAAAACCTGGACAATTGAAGATAGTGAAAAACTCTATCGCATTCAAGGCTGGGGTGATCCTTATTTTTCCATTAATGCCGCAGGTCATATTACGGTTTCTCCCAAAGCTAACCGAGGGGGTTCTTTAGATTTATTAAAATTAGTCGAATCTTTAAAAAGTCGCAATATTGAGTTACCGTTATTAATCCGGTTTCCTGATATTCTCGAAGATAGAATTGAACGCTTAAATGCTTGTTTTGCTAAAGCGATCGCTCGTTATAATTATCCGGGGGTTTATCGCGGCGTTTATCCGGTTAAATGTAATCAAGAACGGCATTTACTGGAAGATTTAGTCCGGTTTGGTCAACCTTATCATTTTGGTTTGGAAGCGGGTTCAAAGCCGGAATTATTAATTGCTTTAGCGTTATTAAAAAATCCTGATTCGCTGTTAATTTGTAATGGTTATAAAGACCAAGAATATATTAATACTGCCCTTTTAGCGCAACGGCTGGGACAAACGGCGATTATTGTTTTAGAACAAATTGAAGAAGTCGATTTAGTCATGGCGGCGAGTCAACAATTAGGGATTCGTCCAATTGTGGGAGTTCGGGCTAAATTGAGTACAAGAGGTATGGGACGTTGGGGGGGATCAACGGGCGATCGCGCTAAATTTGGCTTAACGATTCCTGAAATTATGGAAGTGGTTGAAAAGCTGAAAAAAGCTGAAATGTTAGACAGTTTGCAACTATTACATTTTCATATTGGTTCTCAAATTTCTTCCATTAGTGTGTTGAAAGATGCCCTACAAGAAGCGAGTCAAATTTATGTCGAATTAGCTCAATTAGGGGCAAACATGAAATATTTGGATGTGGGGGGGGGTTTAGGGGTTGATTATGATGGCTCTAAAACGAATTTCCATGCCTCTAAAAACTATAATATGCAGAATTATGCGAATGATGTGGTTGCCGAGGTTAAAGAAGCTTGTGAGGAGCGAAAATTAGCGGTTCCAACGTTAATTAGTGAAAGTGGACGAGCGATCGCATCCCATCAATCGGTCTTAGTTTTTGATGTTTTAGGAACCAGTGATATCCCGATGGGAGAACCTCCCATTATTTCCGAAAAAGATCATCTGATTTTAAGAAATTTGGATGATACTTATCAATCTATTACTGAAGATAACTATCAAGAAGCGTATCACGATGCAACCCAATTTAAAGGAGAAGCCATTAGTTTATTTAATTTTGGTTATTTAAGTTTAAGCGATCGCGCCAAAGCGGAAAAACTTCATTGGGCTTGTTGTCGAAAAATCTTAGAAATCGTTAGAAATTCCGATTATATTCCTGATGAATTGGAAGACTTAGAAAAGATTATGGCTTCGATTTATTATGTGAATCTTTCTGTCTTCAAATCCGCCCCGGATACCTGGGCTATTGATCAATTATTCCCCATTCTACCGATTCATCGATTAGATGAAGAACCGACAAAACGGGCAACTTTAGCGGATTTAACCTGTGATAGTGATGGCAAAATTGATCAATTTATTGATTTACGCGATGTCAAATATGTTTTAGAATTACATCCTTTAGAACATCCCTCAAATTCGGCTCAAAATCCCAATCAAAAACAACCTTATTATTTAGGAATGTTTTTAGCGGGTGCTTACCAAGAAATTATGGGAAATCTGCATAATTTATTTGGGGATACCAATGTTGTTCATATTAAACTCACCCCCCAAGGGTATCAAATTGAATCTGTGATTAAAGGAGATACCATGCACGAAGTCTTAGGTTATGTTCAATATGATACAGAAGATTTAATCGAAAGTATTCGTCGCCAAACTGAACAAGCGTTAGAACATAATCGCATTAGTTTAGAAGAATCTCAATTGCTATTACAAAACTATGAACGCAGTTTGCGGCGTTATACCTATCTACATTAATTTCACAAAAAAGTAGGGAGGGAACACCGAACACCGAACACCGAACAGAGGGGACAATAAAATAGGGAATAGGAGATAGGAAAAAGTGATGAGCTACCCCATTAATTATTTGTAGCAAACATTTAGGGATTTTAGATGATATGTAAACTCATGACTTTACAAATCATCCGCTTTTAGATAGATGAATGAACCTAGAACGTTCAGTTAGGGTTAGTTAGAAGTTCTCTCATGGAGTTTAACAGCATGGTTGCGACGAGTAGTAATGCCAAAGTGATTAGCGACCTGGAGTATGATTTACTGGCTGTTTTGAAGAACAAAACAGAAGCCATTGAAATTTATAATACCTATATGCAAGATGCCCAAGAAATGGATTCTCAGCCTTGTGTTCAATTGTTTGAAAAGTTGCAACAAGAAGAAATGAGACAAGCTGAAGAAGTTCGTCACCATCTTCAGGAAGTGATGCAGAAGGGCAAAATGTAATCGATTAAAACATTTCCACTTTCTTAACAATTAATCATCAGTTATCCGTTATTAGTTATTACAAATTGTAGTGAATCAAATCTTAAAAATTTTAGTTTTTAAGGGTTGACTTTGATTTGAGTTTTCGATGGTAATGGATATTATTTTTAACAGTAGATAAAGTTGCTTTTTGAGCTTTATAGGCTTGCCATTGAGTCAACAATTGATACAAAACAATAGTTAATAGTAATTCGTAGGCAAGGGATACAAGATGACTGGGATGAAACCATCCTAGGGAGTAATGAATCCCTGGAAACAACAGAATTGGGGATTTAAAAAACTGATCTAAAAAGGGTAAAAAGAGTTTAATTCCTCGCCCTTCTGCAAAAAAATCTAAAATTAAATGGGAACTATAAAGAATTAAGGTAAATCGGAATAATTGTTGATAGGATATTTTCCAAATTTTACTGGCAACCCAACTAATAATTAAACTAAAACCCAGGGTAAAGATTAAACTATGGGAAATTCCTCGATGAAACTCTATTCCTGTTAACATTTGGGGGATAAAATCAAAATCCGCACAGGTTGCGATAAAAACGGGATATAAAATATTTAGATCAAAACGGCGAAATGGATAGGATTTGGGGATGAGATGGGTAGGTAAATATTTGCCGAGAAAATATCCAGCCGTTGCATGAAATAAAGGAGAAGGCATAATTGCTAATAGACGAATTGATCCTGATCACCATCATCTTGAAAATCCTAAAATTCCTTGATTTTGGAGATTAACCTAGACTAACTCTATTATGACAATTTTTTTTAAAGTTGCAACAAAACCCGGTTTCTGTATAAAAGCCTTGAGTTGACTGGATGAACAAAAGCTAGAAACCGGGTTTTTCCCCTCTAAGCTAATACTAAATTAGGTGTTAATGGTGAACCACATTCCGAACAACATTTATGATGTGTTGGATTTAATGCTCCGCAACTCGGACACCCTAACGCCTTACCATTGGTTTCCACAATTGTAGGTTTTAAACCCATCATATCATCATTACTGTGACCCGGAGCTACCATTGGGAAACAATCTTCATTCCGAGTTACCCGCACATCTAATAACATCGGGCCATCATAAGCTAACAATTCAGTAATGGCATCTTTTAACTCTTCCCGTCGAGAAATATTCAAAGAGCGAATATTATAAACATCGGCTAATTTAGCAAAATTTGGACTGCCTTTTTCTAAGTTTGTGGCTTCATAACGATCATCATAAAATAAATGTTGCCACTGTCGTACCATTCCCAGCCAACCATTATTTAAAATAATCGCTTTCAGCCCAATATTATATTGAGCAATGGTTCCCAATTCCTGCATATTCATTTGGAAACTTCCATCCCCACTAATACAAATGACTTGTTCATGGGGTAATGCCATTTTTGCACCCACCGCCGCCGGAATTCCATATCCCATTGTGCCTAAACCGCCACTAGAAATCCATCGACGCGGCCCCGTTTTCAGAAATTGAGCCGACCACATTTGATGTTGTCCGACATCCGTTGTATAGAAAGCATGGGGAGCTTGACGAGACACTTCTACAATCACTTCTTGGGGGGAAATTCCTTGTTCTGGGTGAGGGATTTCTAAGGGATATTCTAAGCGTAATTGGCTTAAATGTTGACACCAAGCTTGTGTTTTTTCGGCGTTAATACTATCTCCTAATTCATGAACATGACGCAACAAATCAATTAAAACTTGACGCACATCTCCAACAATGGGAACATCGGGTGTGCGTGTTTTTCCAACTTCGGCTGGATCAATATCAATATGAATCACTTTAGCATTTTTCGCAAAGTCATTGCCTTGACCCGCCACTCGGTCATCAAACCGTACTCCTAAAGCAATTAATAAATCACATTCTGTTACGGCAAAATTGGCATAAGCTGTGCCGTGCATTCCCAACATTCCTAACGATAACGGATGATTTTCATCAAAGGCTCCTTTTCCCATTAAAGTTGTTGTTACCGGAATTTGAAACCGTTCAGCAAGTTCCTGAATTTCGGAATGAGAACTGCTAGTAATGGCTCCGCCACCAACATATAATAAGGGTTTTTCTGCTTCTTGAATTAACTTTAACGCTTGATGAATTTGGCGAGGGTTTCCTTTAATAGTGGGTCGATATCCAATCAGTTTCACTTGACCGGGTTCAACGGGTTGATAATCAATTTTAGCAATACCAACATCCTTGGGAACATCAATTAAAATCGGCCCCGGTCGGCCACTATTTGCTAAATAAAAAGCTTCGGCTACAATGCGAGGAATATCAGCCGGGTTTCGCACTAAATAAGAATGTTTAACGATGGGTAAGGTAATGCCATAAATATCAATTTCTTGAAACGCATCACTGCCTAAAGAACTGCGGGGGACTTGTCCGGTAATGGCCACCATCGGTACAGAGTCTAAGTAGGCCGTTGCTAACCCGGTGACGAGGTTTGTGGCTCCGGGGCCAGAGGTGGCTAAACAAACGCCGACTTTACCCGTTGCTCTGGCATAACCATCGGCGGCGTGGGCGGCACCTTGTTCGTGGCGCACCAGAATATGTTGTAAATCTCCCGCCTGTTCGGCTCGATAAATTTCATCATAAAGGGGTAAATTTGCCCCCCCTGGATAGCCAAAAATATGCTTAACGCCATGACGTTTGAGACTATCAATTAAGGCAAAGGCTCCCGATACTTGTTGCTGAGTTTTCATCTTGTTCTCCTGAGATTCAAAAAATTTTGCTGAGAAATTCAATTTCTGGGCAAGAGGGTCATTTTAGGGCTGGCTATTGTTTAATTTGTCTTAATCTTAAAATAACAATTCAATTTCCGCTCTTGTCGAAATATTTTGGCATTTCCAGTTTAAATAGAGATGTTTCTATTTGTATATTAGAGCAACTTTATCCAATAAAAACTATATTTTTTATTAAATTTCAGAAAATTAAAATATTCTAAAAAATGGGTTCTGTTCAGCACTATTTGATTATACTCAATAGATCTCACCCAGAAACCCATTTTCTATCTCTTCAATGAATTAACTCACCGTAACAACGGATACAGATTGTTCCTGTTGTTGCAGTAGTAACCCATATTCTAGCCCTTCCACAACGGCTTGATAAGACGCATCAATAATATTAGTAGAAACCCCTACCGTTGTCCACCGTTGCTGACCGTTACTCGACTCGACTAAAACACGAGTTTTCGCCGATGTTCCTGAACCTCCATCAAGAATTCTAACTTTATAATCCCGCAATTGAAATTCAGCAATCATCGGATAAAAATTCATCAAGGCTTTTCTTAAAGCAGCATCTAAGGCTGACACTGGGCCATTTCCCTCGGCGGCTTCTAAAATATCTTGACCATTAATGGTAACTTTTACCGTTGCTAAAGCATGGCAAATTTCATCACTCGATTTATCACAATGGACTTGAAACCCTTTTAAAGTAAAAAAGGTTTTCCGTGTTCCTAATGCTTCTCGCATTAATAAATCAAAACTGGCTTCCGCCGCTTCAAATTGATAGCCTTGATTTTCTAAATCCTTTAATTGTTGTAAAATTTTGCGGCTGGTGGGATTATTGCGATCTAAATCAATCCCAAAGGTTCTAGCTTTTGCTAAAACATTACTTAATCCCGCTTGATCTGAAACCACAATGCGCCGTTGATTTCCAATGGTTTCTGGGGGAAGATGTTCATAGGTTAAGGGATTTTTTTGTACCGCCGAAACATGAATTCCTCCCTTATGAGAAAAGGCAGATAATCCCACAAATGGCGCATGATCATCTGGGGCTAAATTAGCAACTTCACTGACAAATCGACTAACTTCAGTGAGTTTTTTAATCGCTTCATCTCCAATACAATTATAGCCTAATTTTAATTGTAAATTGGGAATTAAAGTACAAAGATTTGCATTTCCACAACGTTCGCCATAACCGTTAATGGTTCCCTGTACCATATTAACGCCTTCTAATACGGCTGCGATCGCATTTCCAACGGCCGTTCCTGAATCATTATGAGTATGAATCCCAAATTGTAGAGGAAAGGGGGTTTCTAAGCCGTTGAAAGCTTGAATCACTTCTCGGACAATTTGAGTAATTTCATGGGGTAACGTTCCACCATTCGTATCACAAAAAACCAACCATTCAGCCCCAGCTTTTGCCGCCGTTTTTAAGGTTTCTAGGGCATAATTCGGATTAGCTTTATAGCCATCAAACCAGTGTTCTGCATCATAAATTACCCGTCTACCTTGACTGCGGAAAAATTTAATGGTATCCTCGATCATGGCGAGGTTTTCTGTTAAAGTCGTTTGCAATCCTTCCGTAACGTGCAAATCCCACGATTTCCCAAATAACGTAATCCAGCGAGTTCCCGCCGATAAAATTGCTTTTAAATTATCATCTTCTTCCGCATGGCTATTCGGTCGTCGAGTCGAACAAAAAGCAACAACTTCAGAATGCACTAAGGGTTGTTCTTGTAACTTCCAAAAAAATTGAACATCTTTAGGATTCGCACCGGGCCATCCTCCTTCAATAAAAGGAATTCCTAAACTATCTAATTGACGCGCAATTCGCAATTTATCATCCAAAGATAAGGATAATCCTTCCCGTTGTGCGCCGTCTCTTAACGTTGTATCGTAGATCCAAAGTGGTTGAGTCATGGCTGGTAAAATTAACACTTAACAATAATTTTGATCACCCGCAAATCCAGATGAGATCGATGAATGATCGAGATGCAGATGTCAGCATTCCATCACATTGTTATTGTGGCGTTCTGCTCTCTGACTGCTACATTATTATAAATGTGTTAGCTATATTTTCCTTTTTCACTCTTATTTTACTTTTAAAAGTCTAGTTTTGATCTTGAAAAAAAGTAACAATTCAGTTAAGAATCATTGCATAACTTTTATTAAGGGAAAAATGGTACAAATTCAAGCTCAAGGAAAAACCATCACTTGCGAACCGGGTGCAAATCTGCGGAAAGTCTTATTAGAGAATGGCGTTGATCTCTACAATGGTCAAGCTTCCCTGATAAACTGTCATGGATTTGGTACCTGTGGGACGTGTTGCGTGGAAATTGAAGGGGAAGTCTCCGAACCCCAAGGGAAAGAGAAAATCCGTCTTTCTCTTCCTCCCCATTCCTCCAAGAACCAGCGCCGTTTAGCGTGTCAGGTTAAAGTTTTGGGGGATATCAAAGTTAAGAAATATGACGGGTTCTGGGGTCAGGGTTCCGAAAGTGTCTGGAATTCCTAATTGACAATTCAAAAACTTTAAAAACGTTCAATCCAAATGTTAACTGAATTAGCATTTGGATTGAACTATTAGAATATCCTTTTATTTTAATATTATGCTAAACTCAAATTAATGTGAGATATAGCACCATGAGGGTTTGATCATGCTAAGTGGTATTAAACAGCAAGTGGTCGTTGGCAAGGATGGCAAAATAGAGATTCAAACCTCTGAGTTAGTAGAAGGAATGGTTGTTGAAGTGATTGTTTTAGTTGAACAAGATGTTTTTAATACAAATACTAACCCATCTATTAAACAAGATGAAACAGAGTATTTGCTGTCTACTCAAGCCAATCGTAACCACTTGATGACCGCTATTCAAAACATTGAAACAAAGACCAACTTGGTCAGTTTTACGCATGAGGAATGGAATGAAGAATATAACATTCGCTCATGAGGCATTTGAACAATTCAACAACTGGGCGGCACAAGACAAGAAAATTCATCGAAAGATTATCACCTTGATTAATGATATTCTTCGTCAACCCTTTACTGGACTTGGCAAACCTGAACCTCTAAAGTATGAACTGAGAGGATATTGGTCTCGACGAATTACAGATGAGCATCGTTTAGTGTATGAAGTAACTGAAACTGAAATTATCATTTTAAGTTGTCGATTTCACTATGATGAATGAAGTTATTGATGCTCGCTCTCTCACAGATTTTCTCAAATGTGATCGCCCCTAATGAAAAAGTTTTGGGGGATATCAAAGTTAAGAAATATGATGGGTTCTGGGGTCAGGGTTCCGAAAGCGTCTGGAATTCCTAATTAAAAAGACAAAAATGGGGTTTCTGGAATAATCAAGAAACCCCTTATAACTTTAATTAATGATTAGAATTGGGTTTAAGCTGGAACTTGGCATTTAAACCCTGATTGACCTTTCCATTCGATAACCCATGATTGGATTCAATAGAATAGCCCCGTTGTTGTAATTCATCTTGAATTTGAAGGAGTTCTAATTGGAATTTCTCATTAATGGCTTTTATCTCCTGTTTGATGACATTTTCCTCAGCCTCTCGATTGGTTAAACCCACAGGAGGTTGACTCAATTCTTGTTCCTTTGCATGAATCGTTTGTTGCCATTCTTTTAAGACTTTATGATATTCATGCTTGAGTTGTTCAATCCAAAGTTGATTTTCCTTGCTGCCTTTTTGCTCAGGCGTTGCTTTGGGATAGTTTAACAGATATTGGGTTAATCCATCGAATATCCAAAATTTTCGGCTTGCGTCTTTAATCGTATGAAGGTTTTGATTCTTACGTTGTTGAAAATAGAGGTCAAACTTTTGAGCAATTTGACGTTTATATTGAGGATAATCAATAATTTTTCCTTTATAAAACGCTGTGATAATCGTTAACACAATCCCCAATAACGGCACAACGTAGGTAATCCAATCTCCATCTTCCCCTTGAAATCTCACATAGAAAAGAGTTGCTGCGTATTCAATTATTAAAAGAGTGAGAGCTAACGCCACAAACAACTTTGTTGTTTGATGAAGATAGTCTTTTAATACCGCATTAAACACCTCTTGTTCTGCTTCAGCCCGAATTGCAATCAGTTGATTTCCAGTGGCTTGTGCCTTTTTCTGTTTGAGATTAATTTGTGTTTGATCATTCTGGATATCTTGTTGGATGCTGGAAATAGCCACCCAATAACTAATTGCCCATTCAGTGAAATAAACTAAGGGAAAACTGATTAATAGAGCAGAAATTAATCGCCATTCCCCAGGAAAGCCTGCTAAGGCTGCATAGGGAGCACGGCTATTCATTAAAGCAGCCAAAGTTACGGCAAAAAGTACCGAACATTTTTGCAAATTCATGGTTTCATTCCTCAAAATACTAGAACTTGAAGGGTGGGGAAAGCGTGTTTAGAAATACTTCCCCCAAGCTGTTTAGGGTTTAAAAGATGAAGGCGAATTATCTTGATATTTTCGTTTCATTTCTAGTGCGTACTTTAAAGGCGCAAGAATGCTGATATTTTGAGATAATTCGGGGTAAAGGGTATAAATTATTGAGAGTTGATTGGGTAATAGCTTTTCAGCCATCAACTCCTGTAAAATCACATCTTCATCCCATTTAGAAATCATAGTTTTACTCCTGATGAGAACGAATTTTTTGAATTGAATCTTTAACGCAACCTCTGATATTTTGGTTGCAAAATTGGGTATTAGGTAAGTCTTTTAGACTACTCCACAGTTGTGAATTAAACCCTGTATTACCATCATTGGTACTTCCAACCACTAATAACGTCCCGTTTCGGGAAGCAACTTTATCAGCTAAATTCGTTAAGGTTTCGGGACAAAATTCTTCCTGTTCATTAGCTTGAGCTTGTAGAATAATCATCAGAGTTTCAGGATGGCGATCGCTCATTTCTGCTGCTAATTCTAAAGCCGGACAAATATAGGTTCCCTGTCCTTTAGGTTCAGGTTTATGATGACACAGAGAATACAGTTCACTCTGGTCTTTGATGACAGTTGGATCAGATGCAATCAGATCTTGACTGACTTGAATTAAAGCGGCTTTATCCCCAGATTTAGCAACATCTGCTACCGCAAAACAAGCATCTTTAGAGATTTTTTGCTGCGCTGAATCATTCAAGGCGGAAGCACTAACGTCTGTTATTCTGATTAACAATAAATTCGTTGATTTCTCGCACCCAGTCAGCACTAAAATCAAAAGAAAACCTAAAATCACAGGCGGAATACCCCTATCAAGTGAGCAAACCCCCTTATTGTGTTGTAAAATTTTATTCATCATTAGATTAACTCCTCCTAAGTTCTCTCAACAGGCCACTGAATTAATGGCGTTTTATCGCTTTAACTCAGTATGGCTATGTAGTTTCAAGCTTGAGGTTTGCAACCTATGTGATTAAGCTATAAATAAAGGATGGCATGATCTAAAGATGAGTAGCCAACGTTGATCAGGGTTTGATCAGGGTGACAACTCTTAAGCTGTAAATGGATTGAGACATGGTGCGAGGGAAAGCTTCTGACACTGGAAAATTAATGATTAAGAAGGCCCATAAGCATAAAAATGACACCGAGAAGGGGTGGGCTGCTAATGATAAAGGTTGTGACCAAGCCTTAATGCTTGCGAGTGAACATCAATTTAGGAAGGCTTTTGCTAAGAGGTTTAGGAGAAATGCAGATGATGATAATGCTGATATTCCTATACGCTTTTTTTTAGAATGGATAAATGAAAATGAAGTTTTTATCAAGAAGGAATCAAGAAATAGGCAAGGATTATCTTCTCATGAGATTGTTATAGAATATGTGAATGAAAACTTTATTAATCATGATCTTCCAAAAATATCTTTGAAAGAAATAATTAATAAGTTAATCTATCCACAAAAAGGAAAAATTAGATTTTATAACATTACTAATGCTAATTGGCGAAGATTTTTAGGCTGTGATCAAAAAATTGAAGAAGATGTTTTTGCTGCTTTCTGGAACGCTTTGGGTATAGAAGAAGATTATAACTTATTTTTTGAAAAAATTAATGATTTTGAAATAGAAGAAGATAAAATAAATGAGATCATTTCAGAATTAAAGACTTTTAATCATGATTCTCAAATTAGAGTAGTAAAAAATAGTATTAATGATTATACTCAAGCATTTTTATTAGTACATCAATGCCCTTGGCGTCGATCTTGGGTATTAAACCGTATAGAATCTGAAATTCAGCGTCTAATTAAGTTAAAAATTGAGATAGAAACTATTAATCATAGATTAAGTGTTCAAGAATTAAAAAGAAGATTTGATAAAAATTATTCAACAGAATATTTAAGTGATAAATTAAACAGGCATCATTTGTTCTTAGTAATTCATATTGATGATTACGGCTTAGAACGACTTGAATATTTTATTCAAAACTGCTGGAAAACAATTTTAGAAAGGGTTGATAGGACACAAAAAGGTAAAGTTTTACTTTTTTTAGTTGCTAAAGGATTAGGAAATGATTGGCAAACACAATGGCAAGACAGTCAGATTTTACAATCCAGTCTTAGAGAAATACCCTTAACTCTATTTACTCCAACTGATTTAGAAGATCTGATTTTAAATATTGCCACAAAATTTACTTCACAATTTAATCATAAAATATTACAATCGGGTGATGAAGCTCGGTTAAAGGCGGATACACTACTCACGAAATGTATTTGCTCTGTTCCCAGTCCTAATGGAAATACAAAAGATATTGATACTCACCAACTATTAAATGACATATTTCAAATTTTTCACTGTCAACCCAAGGACTTAATTCGACAATGGCAAACCTATCCACACCGATAAACCCTAACCCTAAATATATAAAAGATGAAACTGGAGAATTCCCACCCGCGCAAGGCGGCGAATGGAGTGATTTAGTTGACCAACAAATTTATCCCTATTATCCCAGTGATGGGTTAGTAGAAGCGGTTAATTTAGCCATTCGTCTTAACCGTCCGTTACTCTTAGAAGGAGAACCTGGATGTGGTAAAAGTCAGTTAGCGGCGGCGGTTGCTTATCAATTTAATAAACGTTATCCTGAGACTCAATGGAAATATAGACTTTGGAATATTCAATCTACCAGTAAAGCCCAAGATGGCTTTTATACTTATGATTATGTGGGGAGACTTCAAGCCGCACAATTAGCGAAAGAAAAGGTAACAGATGACAACATAAACCCCTGTTACCCAGAAAATTTTATTAACTGGGGGCCATTGGGTTATGCGTTTCGAGAACACGACTGTCGGACTATTGTTTTAATTGATGAAATAGATAAAGCGGATAAAGATTTACCCAATGATTTATTATTAGCTATTGACCAACAGAAATTCCTCGTTAAAGAAATGAGAACCGAAAAGGGTGAACCTTGTTGGGAACGTGCGAACAAAGATGCACCGCCAATTATTATTATTACCTCTAACCGAGAACAGGAACTTCCCAGTGCCTTTTTGCGACGGTGTTTATATCATTATGTTGAATTTCCTGATAGTAAACGGCTAACGGAAATTATTAATAGTCGGTTTAAGAATCCTCCGGCTACAATTGTTAAACCTGCTTTAGAAAAATTCCTTAAACTGCGAGCAGCAATGGAGGACGATGAACGCCCTAAAAAAGTGAGTACCAGTGAATTAATTGATTGGTTTGCAGCCCTTTATGACTATCCTGATAAAGATGATAAAGAAATTAAAGCAAGGCTTAAAAAACCCGGAATTCCTCTAGCGAGTACGTTACTAAAAGGTCATGAGGATTATAATAGTTATCAGGATTCAATCTAAAATCCTCCCACTATTTGATTAATCATATTTTAACGAGTCTGTAGGGGCGAGGCGCGCCTCGCCCTTACCCCAGAAAAGGATCTCTAACCTCAAAAATGACAACTGCTTTCCCTCTGCGAACCTTATTTGAACAACTCCGAAAAGCTGGTTTTCGCCTAACTATTGACCAGTATCATTTTGCAGTGGAAGCCTTAACACTCTCGATAGCAGATGGGTTAGACCCAACTAATATTGATGCAGTCAAACACCTTTGTCAAACAGTATGGGTTAAATCTCCTGAAGAACAGCGTGGGTTTGAACACTGTTGGCAAGCTTTAATTCCTAAAAATCCTGATCAAATTCCCGCAACCCGCCTTATAAATAGTGGCAAGATCCCCCCAACCCCCCTTATTAAGGGGGGCTTAGAGGAAAATACCCAATTAGAAAATACCGATAATCTCGATAATAATAACCTAGACCAACCAGAAGAATACGTTATTTTTGAAACTCGTGACTTGCAAGTGGGAACTGCGGTTTCTGTTATAGCGCAAGAAGGGTATTATTTCCCCGTTAGTCGTCAACAACTTAGGGAAGGATGGGAAAGCTTTAAACTCCAACGTCCGAAAACCTTTTTCAAGGAAATAGATATTCCCGCTACCGTAGAACAAATTACCAAAGATGGCTTTTTTATTAAACCGATTTTTGCGTCTACCAAAAAAATAGAAATACCCCCGAAAGTCTTATTACTAATTGACCAAAAAGGGTCAATGGCCCCCTTTCATCCCCTTTGTCGCCATTGGGTTAACCTCTGGTCAGGCGCGACGGTTTACTATTTCCATAACTGCCCAACGGATAGCTTATATCTTGACCCCCAACTGCGAAAAGGGAAAGATATCGAAACGGTTTTAACCCAATTTTCCCCTAACAATACCGTTGCTTTAATTATGAGTGATGCAGGGGCGGCAAAACAGCGTTCTGTTCCTGACCGTTGGGACGAAACCGTAGAATTTCTCAACCTCCTCACCGATACCGTTTCCCGTGTGGCGTGGTTAAACCCTCTCCCCCGTGACCGTTGGTTAGATACCACTGCGGAGGATATCGCTAAAATTGACCCCAAACAAGTCCCCATGTTTGCCCTTACCCCCTCAGAATATACAAAAATGCTGCGCTGGCTACGTTGGGGTGACTCTTTTTCCCAAAAAAACTCTAACTCCCCCTTTTCTAAGGAGACTAACTCTAGCTCCCCCCTTTGTAAGGGGGGTTGGGGGGGATCTCTTAACTGGGACTTCGACGCCACCAGTCGAATTAATAGCTTTACCCAAGAATACGGTAACTCCCATTTAAACCTAGCTTGCCATGCTGCTTTTCCCCTAACTTTAACTCCAGACCTTCTCTATCGTCTTTGGAAACAATTTTTAGTCCCTAATGACCCTAAACTTCCTTGGTATGCGGTAGCAGATATATTGTTATCAGATCTTTGCCAACCTGTTGAAGAAGAATTAATAGAACTCTACGAAATAGAAACAGATATCCGTAATCAATTATTAATCAAACTTAAAGACCAAGAAGGGGAACAACGGTTAGAAGAATTATCTTCTTTTATGATTGAATACCTAAAAAAACAGCTAAAACCTCAACTTCCCCATTGGTTAAAAAGTCTTTATGAACGGCAGCAGTGGGTAGCCTTGGCTTATACTGACCAACAGGATAAAGCTGTGCAGGAGTTGGCAAACATCCTCAAACAAGCTTATTTAGACAATAATAAAGCCGAGTTAGTCCAGTGGTCGGAGTTAGCAGAAACCCTATCCCCGGTTTTACCTGACCAATATCAACCGTTATTAATTGCAGCCAAAGGATATGCAGCCCAAGCGCGAGGTATTCGTCGAGAAACCGAAAACGCCCAACGGGAGTGGGAACAACATTTAGGTGAGGAGGAAATTGCCACCCTAGCAGGAGTTGAACTGGCAAAACCCGGTAGTGCTTTGGGTCGCATTCCTCTGAAAACCTTTAGTTTTGAAACCGTTACTGTTAATAACCGAGGGGAAATTATCAAGCGGGAAACCAAACAAGCCCGATACTTCACCGAAGACCTGGGAAATGGAGTCACGTTAGACATGGTTTATATTCCTGGGGGGACATTCCTTATGGGTTCACTGGAAACGGAAAAAGACAGTTACGATGATGAACGTCCTCAACATCAAGTTACAGTCCCTCCCTTTTTCATGGCTAAATATCCCATTACCCAAGCCCAATGGAAAGCCGTTGCGAACTGGCCTAAAATTCAACGGGATCTTGATCCTGACTGTTCTAACTTCAAAGAAGATCCCCCCCAACCCCCCTTAGAAAGGGGGGCTTCAGAAGATGACCGTTCCCCCCCTTCTCAAGGGGGGGCTAGGGGGGGATCTCACCGACCCGTAGAAAATGTTCAATGGTACGATGCAGTCGAATTCTGTGCCAGACTGCTACAACGCACCGGACGCAACTATTGTTTACCTTCAGAAGCCCAATGGGAATATGCTTGTCGCGCTGGAACTCAAACCCCCTTTTACTTTGGAGAAACGATAACCAGTGATTTAGCGAATTATCGGGGAACTGAAACCTATGCAGAAGAACCGAAAGGGAAATATCGAGGAGAAACTACCCCGGTCGGTGAATTTCCTCCCAATGCCTTTGGATTGTATGATCTACATGGTAATGTCTGGGAATGGTGCGCCGATCCTTGGCATGAAAACTATGAAAAAGCACCAACAGGAGGAAAAGTTTGGGATGAAGAGAATGATAATGATAATCGTTATCAAATTTATAGCGTTGAAAATTTAGTCAACTTATTAAACAGGAATGATATCCGGGTGATACGCGGAGGTTCGTGGGACGACAATCCCAGGAATTGCCGCAGTGCCAATCGTGACAGGGGCCGGACAGTCGGAACGGGGACTACGGATTTCGTGTTGTCTCCTCCCCGCCTGCGTGGACTCTTTAGCCCTTTGCTCTTTAGCACTCTTGCCCTTTACCCTCTTTTTTTTACCCTTAGCGAGCGAAGCGAGCTTTAAAAATTTTTTTTTCAAAAACGATATTAAGTTTTGTAACTTTCAGAAACCAGGTTTTTGAGTTAAGTTAATACTCAGCATCAAAATTTAGATTAAAAACCCGGTTTCTCGACTTCGCAGTTAACTTTCAGAAACCAGGTTTTTCAGTTAACTTAATACTTAGCATCAAAATTTGGATAAAAACCCGGTTTCTTGACCCCGCAGTTAGCTCTCAGAAACCAGGTTTTTCAGTTAACTTAATACTTAGCATCAAAAGTTGGATAAAAACCCGGTTTCTTGACCCCGCAGTTAGCTCTCAGAAACCGGGTTTTTCAGTTAACTTAATACTCAGTATCAAAATTTGGATAAAAACCCGGTTTCTCGACTCCGCAGTTAGCTATCAGAAACCAGGTTTTTGAGTTAACTTAATACTTAGGATCAAAATCTCGATTAAAAACCCGGTTTCTTGACAGAAAATCTTGATGGTGCGTGCGGCTTTGCCTTACGCACCCTACGGGTAGGGTATAATTAGGAATAGCGATCGCATTCTGAGACTAACAGTATGGTTATTAGTCCTGTGGTATTAAACTTAGATAGCGTTTATCTCAGTGATGAACAGTTTTATCAATTGTGTCAAAATAACCAAGAATTAAAATTTGAACGCAATGCTCAAGGAGAATTAACCATTATGTCTCCAGTGGGGGGAGAAAGTGGAAATCGAGAAGCGGAATTAATCATTGATTTAGGTATCTGGAATCGTCAAACAAAATTAGGTTATACTTTTAGTTCATCAACGATTTTTAAACTTCCTAATGGGGCAGATCGTTCCCCCGATGTGGCGTGGGTTCAGAAAGAACGTTGGGAAAATCTCACCCCCGAACAACGGCGAAAATTCCCCCCTATTGCGCCAGATTTTGTCATAGAATTAAGGTCAGCAACGGATGAATTAGAACCTCTGCGTCAAAAAATGTTAGAATATTTAGATGCAGGAGTTCAATTAGGTTGGTTAATTAATCCTCAGCAGCAACAAGTGGAAATTTATCGAATTGAGAAACCAGTAGAATTACGAAATTTACCGACAGAATTATCCGGTGAGAATATATTACCAGGGTTTGGTTTAAATTTATCTCTTTATTAGGTAAGATTTGTCAGAATCTAGCTTTTTTGATTAACGTTATGATCTCAACTCCATCTTTCAGGTTGACTTCCTCAAAATTTTCTACATTATGTCTTTTATCGGGTACTTTATTATTGACAAATGTAACAATTGTAAGCGCAATTCCTGATTCTATCAATCCTGAGTTAACCCAAGTTACCCGCCAAGCTCCTGCCGATTTAATTGATCAGTATACTGATCATTTTTTCTATCAAGCAAATCCAGAATTACAAGGTCGGAAACTGACAAATAGAGATCAAGATTATATTCGGGAATGGAATAACTTACGGGCTGCAATTGCACCCATGATTAAACCTATTCAAGAAGCTTGTCCTTTTGAATCTAGCAATGTTGAGGGTCTTTGGGACTTTGATTTTAAAGGGATGCCTAACTCTTATTCTAATCCTTATAATTATTTAGCAGATGTGATTTTTTATAGTCGCTATCCTCAAATGCTCGGACAAAAACTTCAACCTGGAACAATAGAGGCTCAGAACTGGTCAATCATTCGAGAACGACTTTTTGTGTCTACCTGCGGACTCTAAAATTCTATTATAATAGCCAATTTTTATTAATTTTTTATGTCCCTAAAATTTCATCCAATTTCAACTAAGTTTATAGTGATAATAGTTACGATTCTAGCAAGTTCTCTTGGCGTTATTATAGCTAATGAAAATTCCCCTGCTGTCGCTCAAAATCGATCTCAAGGAATGGTCACAGCTTCGAGTTTACCAGAGTATTGTTTACCGGATGAATACAAAAGTTTTTTTGAGAATTTTGTTCGGGGTAAAGATTACCAAGGAAACGAAACACGCTTAACCTATACAGCCGATATCATTGAAGTCCGAGATTATGAAAATCCTAGTTATCTGATAGGAACTCTGAGCAAAAAAGATGATGAGTTTAGTATTGATCTCAGAGATTACCGTTGGGTACAACTTGTACCTTCTACGATTGATAATAGTCCTTACACTCGCTTAGAAATAGACTTGATTCGCCTCAATAATAATACCTTTCGAGTCAATTATATCAAGGCTCACTATGCTTATGATCCGAATGGGGACGGAGAAGAATATTTAGATTACACCTATGGAGAACCAGGTGCTTATATTTTTGAGCATCGGAATGGCTGTTGGAATTTGACACAAAAGTTGCAATAAATATAGCAGAGAGTTTTAATCATAGTATTCCTAAATTACAATAATATAGTGATATTTAATGATATTAAGGACAGTGCCAGCGTCCTCGCTGGCTAGAATTTATGATATAGAATTTCTATCCAATAAATAGTCTTTGATTTGAGAGAAAATCTGGGTGGTGCGTGCGCTGCGCTTACGCACCCTACGGGTAGGGTATAATTAGAAATAGCGATCGCATTCTGAGACTAACAATATGGTTATTAGTCCTGTGATATTAAACTTAGATAGGGTTCATCTGAGTGATGAACAGTTTTATCAATTGTGTCAAAATAACCGAGACTTAAAATTTGAAAGAAATGCTCAGGGAGAATTAACTATTATGTCTCCAGTGGGGGGAGAAAGTGGAAATCGAGAAGCCGATCTCATTGCTGATTTAGTAATTTGGAATCGTCAAACAAAATTAGGTTATACTTTTAGTTCTTCAACAATTTTTAAACTTCCCAATGGGGGAGATCGTTCGCCGGATGTGGCTTGGATTAAAAAAGAACGTTGGGAAAATCTCACCCCTGAACAACGGCGAAAATTCCCGCCAATAGCACCAGATTTTGTCATAGAATTAAGGTCAGCAACGGATGAATTAGAACCTTTACGTCAAAAAATGTTAGAATATTTAGATGCAGGAGTTCAATTAGGTTGGTTAATTAATCCTCAACAGCAACAAGTTGAAATTTATCGCCTTGAAAAACCTGTAGAATTGAGGAATATTCCTACAGAATTATCCGGTGAGAAGATCTTACCGGGGTTTCGTTTAAATTTATTGCTGTTTTGAGATAATATTATTGTTTGTGAGTCAACAATTTAGGGGTGCGTGCGCTGCGCTTACACACCCTACGGTTTATTGTTGATCATTTTGGTCTGGAACTTCATCGGAATCAGGTGAAGGTTCGGAATTAGGAACAGGGTTAGTTGAGGTATCAAAATATTGATAAATCGTAGAAGAAATTTGACGAATCAATTCTTCGGCTTGGGGATCATCCTCTTCTCGTTGAACTAATACCCCCACTAAATATCGTTTTCCATTCGGCATATCAATTAAGCCAATATCCCCAGAAACTGTGTCAATATTGCCTGTTTTATGAGCAATAAAAGCACCCTCTCCTAAACCACTGGGTAATAAAGAACGATTACGAGTTTGCTGCATAATTCTTAACATAAAATCACGGGATTTCACAGAAACCAACTTCCCTTGATTGATTTCCGCCATTAACGTTACTAAATCTTTGCTGGTGGTTTTATTAGTTCCTTCCAAATCAGGCAGGATATTTTGCATTTGAGTTTGTTTTAATTGCCAAGAAACAAACTGTTGATTCAACGATTCAATACCGCCCAAACGATCAATAATCATATTGGTAGCCGTATTATCACTATTGGTAATCATTAAAGTAGCTGTTTCTAAAGCTGTAAATTTACTACCGATGGGTTTATCTTGGAGTTCTCCAGACCCTTTCGCGATGTGCTTTTCCTCCATTGTCAGAATTTCATCTAAACGAATTCTCCCTTCATCAACGGCTTGAAAAAATGAAACTAAAATGGGAAGTTTAATGGTACTAGCAGCAGGTATGGGGGTTTCTCCTGAAATATCAACATAATTTCCCGTATCTAAATCAACCAGAAATACCCCTGGTTTTAACTTGGGTGAATCCTGAGCTAAAGCCAGAATTGCTGTTTTTAAATCCGTCGCTTCTTGAGTGAGTTGTAACGGTTGAACTTGAGTATTAGACGGGTTAGAATTAGGGTTTTGTTGCTGTTCTAAGGTTAAATTAACGGTTTGATTTGCTTCTGCACTCGAACGTCCCAACGCATTTAAAATTGAAAGAATTGTCCCTGAAATCACACCAATTCCAATTCCTAAAATTAACAGACGAGTGGCGTAAACCATCGGCGACACCCGACGTTTTTTCCGTATTCGTTTTACAGATTGATCCCTGGGTCTACCGGGAAGCGAAGTTGTCGCGACTCGATCCCTTGGAGAACGCCGAGATCGTTGCGACCCCGATATCGGAGGCTTGAGAAACGATAAAATCGAAGCTAGGGTGACTTTCTGGCGTGGCCGTTTACCCGGTTGAGAGGGAGATTGACGAGATTTGGGTCGCCTAGGAGCTTGTTGTCGCAGTTGAGAAACCAGGGGATCAAAAGACTCTAAACGGCTGGGATCAACGTTCTGACGGGGCTCTGGTGAGCGATCCCGACGAGGAACAGGTTGAGGTTGAGGAGGAGTTGAACCACGAGAACGGCGCCGAGGCTGTGATTTCGACGAATTGCCATTGCGGGACTTTGGCCCAGAGGACGCAGAGCCAGAGTTAGAAGCAGAAAGTTTTGAGAAGAACGACTGACGCGGAGATCGTTGAGCCACACCTAACACCTGACTAGGATTTTAAGACTGTTTTTAAGAGGATGCAATCATTTTCCACCCGACCTGATGATGAACCGTCCCCTCTTCTTTAACTCATGAGCCAAGGAAAGGGGGGTCTGTTTAAACTTAATCGGGCGACGCTTTTAGGGTATCATCAATTGCCACAAAATTGTTACAGTTTATTGCCCATTCGACTTGACTTAAGATACCGCGTAACATTGCCACTTCTTCCCCCGTTAAATTAGCACGATTAAACAAACGCCGGAATTTTTTCATGCGGCTATTGCTGGTATGGGGATACAAATATCCAACCCGAAGTAACAAGGTTTCCAACTGTTGATAATATCCCTCTAAGACCTCTAAGGGAACGGTAGAAGGGTTGGGGCTTTCCATTGGCTGTGCTGGAGTGGGTTGGATTTCTAACGCTAAATATCGTAATTCATAACAACACACTCCAACAGCTTGAGCTAAATTTAAAGACGGATAACTAGAACTGGAAGGAATACGCAGAAATCGTTGAGCATAACTCAATTCATGATTATTTAAACCTCGATCTTCTGGGCCAAAAATTAAAGCTGAAGGACAATCTAATAACCAAGGTAAAACCGTTCTGGGTTCTTCTAAATCAGTGGGTAATGCTTGGGAGCGAGATCGGGCTGTGGTTGCGATCGCTCGTTGACATCCGGTTAAGGCTTCGGGTAGAGACGAAACGATGATAGCTTGTTCTAAAATATCAACCGCATGAACAGCCATTCTTTTGGCTTCATCCCCCAGGGGATCACAATGGGGGTTGACTAATATTAATTGCTCTAATCCCATATTTTTCATCACCCGCGCCACTGAACCCACATTTAACGCCCCTGCGGGTTCAACTAACACAATGCGGATGAAAGTTAATCGGGTGTTCTCAGAAACGGTCTGTGACATGGAAATGGTATGATCAACCGAGATTCAAGCAACTTCAATAACTTAGCATGGTGCGCGTGCCATCCAAATCCGACTTACCGACAAAAATTTGTCCCGTTTGCGATCGCCCCTTCACCGGGCGAAAAAAATGGGCAAACTGTTGGGATGAAGTCAAATATTGTTCTGAACGCTGCCGTCGTCGTCGTTCTTCTTCTACCCCAGAGATAGAACACCCCCAATAACACCCCGATCTTTGTTCACTTTACAATACATTCATGGTGGTTCAACCTAAACTGATTATTCATGGTGGTGCTGGCAGTTCTCTCCAAGGTAAAGGAGGGTTAGAAGCCGTTCGTAAATCCCTGTATCAAGTGATTGATGAAGTCTACGCCTTACTGTTGAAAGGGGCTAGTGCTAAAGAAGCGGTGGTGCGCGGCTGTCAACTCCTCGAAGATGATCCCCGATTTAATGCGGGTACAGGTTCCGTTTTACAGTCCGATGGCCAAATCCGCATGAGTGCCGCCTTAATGGATGGAACCTTAAAACGGTTTAGTGGCGTGATTAACGTTTCACGGGTCAAAAATCCCATCGATTTAGCCGTTTTCTTACAAAATGCCTCGGATCACGTTTTATCGGATTCTGGGGCGGCTGAATTAGCACGGGAACTGCAACTTCCTCTGTATAATCCCCTCACCGATCAACGATTACAAGAATGGCTAGAAGACCGTAAGGATAATTTTAAACGCAGTATGGCCAATGTTGTTTCCGAACCTGCGGGAACCGGAACTATTGGGGTTGTCGCCTTGGATCAAAATGGCCAATTAGTTGCCGGAACCTCAACCGGAGGAAAAGGGTTTGAACGCATCGGTCGAGTCAGTGACTCGGCGACTCCGGCGGGAAATTATGCTACGGATCAAGCGGGGGTGAGTTGTACCGGAATTGGGGAAGATATTCTCGATGAATGTTTAGCTGCCAAAATTGTAACGCGGGTCACGGATGGTCAAACGTTAAAAGCCGCCTTTGACAAATCCTTTGCAGAAGCTCATGAGCGTCAACGGGATTTTGGGGCCATTGGCATTGATGCAACGGGTGCGATCGCCTGGGGAAAAACCTGTGATGTGATTCTAGCTGCTTTTCACGACGGTCAAAACAAAGGTGATAGCCTGGAAGCGCCGAAAGGAACTCAAGTATTTTCTGGGATTTATTGATAGGAAGTCGGGGGAGAAAAGGGGAAGCGGAGGAGAAATCCTTAACTTCTGACTCCCCATTCCTCTATGAACAGTCAACAGCCAACACCTAGTTCTGTTAACTTTTCAAACACAATTCATAATTCCTAGAAGAGGATGATTTATAATTCAGGTGTGATTATTTTGCGAATTACTATGCTCGTTGATTCCTGGCAGGATAGAGTGCAGAAATTGATTAACCCGGAAGCAATAGTGTCCTTTGATTGATCTTAAGAATCCTTTAACATCACCCTGAAGAGATCATAAAAAGATCGAGCTATTCTCTCTGTGCTGATTGGGGATTGTCAAAATACCAAGCTCTACATCTATTCTGTTAATAAACGAGGGATAGGAATGCAAACTATTCTTGCCTTATCCGCTCAAGGAGTGTGGATTATGAGACGGATTTTAGTGGTTGATGATTCAGCAACGATGCGAAAAATGGTAATCGCGTCTTTGCGAGATTTAACTGATGTTAGTTTTAGTGAAGCGGGGAATGGTTTAGAAGCAATTGAACAACTGGAAGTGGCTCCCTTTGATTTGATGATATTGGATTTGAATATGCCCGATATGCACGGGTTAGAAGTTCTAAAATTTGTTTTAGGACATCCCAGTTATCACGATACACCGATTGTGATTCTGACAACTAAGGGTGATGAAAATAGTCGGA
Organism: Planktothrix sp. FACHB-1365; assembly: GCF_014697575.1. GTDB lineage: Bacteria > Cyanobacteriota > Cyanobacteriia > Cyanobacteriales > Microcoleaceae > Planktothrix. The sequence continues at coordinate 79,019 of NZ_JACJSC010000011.1, forward strand.
GTAAAGCCATTGCCGCAGGTGCAGCTTGTTATTTAACCAAACCCTTTGAGCCTAAATTCTTAGCGAGTGAAATTCGCCAGTTACTAACTTCAGTTTCAGTGTGAAGGGATTTTATTTCTAAGTCAATCAAACCCAAATCCTACTTTTCATGAGAAATATTAATATCATTCTTGTGAGGAAACTTCCATTGTGTCCAATCCGCCTAACAAAAATTTTTTCGAGGATTTCCTAGAAGATTATTTTGCAGAATGCGAAGAACATTTAGCCGTCATCAGACGAGAACTTCTAACCCTAGAATCCTGGATTAATCAATCCCAGATTGAGCGCTCTCACCTCAATGAATTATTTCGTTGTTTCCATTCCATCAAAGGATTATCAGGAATGGTCGGAGTGGGACTCGCGGAAGAATTAGCCCATCAAATGGAAAGCTATTTACGAGTCTTACGGGATCAAAAAATAGCTCTATCTTCTGACGGATTTGATGCTTTAATTGCGGGTACAAAACTTCTAGAACAAGTCATAACTTGTCACCGAACTCAAACCCCACCCCCCGATATTACCGACATTAGCACCCAACTGAGGGCGGTTATTCCTAACGAAAACGTCGAAAACCCCTTATCTGGCCTGGTTACCCCGGTAGAATTCAAACTCAAACCCCAAGAACAAGAAACATTCAACACCGCAATTAACAACGGCGAAACCCTTTGGCACTTTGTATTCTCACCGAGTACCCAACTCTCAGAACAGGGAATCCGAGTTAATACAATTCGAGAACACTTACAAACCTTCGGTCAATTAATTTATACTGCACCTCGCATGAGTGAGGGCAACAAAATTCTATTTGATTTCATCCTCGCCACCACTTTGCCAGAAATTCCCTTTCCAGAAACCGAGCAACCGGGCTTAACCTGGCAGCTTTACTTAAAAGGAAGGAAACCAGAAACAGCAGACCCGGAAGCGACCCCACCCGAAGAAGATCACCCAATTCCCCCCGCTCCCCCTCTCCCCCTCTCCCCTTCCCCCCTGCCCCTTTCCCCCTCCTCCAATGTGGTGCGTGTAGATTTACCGAAACTGGATGATTTGATGCGAATGGTGGGGGATTTGGTCATGAGTCGTGCCCGTTTAGAGGATCATTTCAAATCCATCACGTCCTATCTTCCCTCCCCTCAAATTCGAGCCCTACAAGAAATTAACTTAATGCTAGAACGACAATTACGAGATCTGCGTCAAGGGGTGATGCAAGTCCGTTTAGTTCCCATTGGTGAGATTTTTGCTCGGATGCAATTTGTCGTTCGGGATTTAGTGCGGGCCAGTGAAAAACAAGTCACTCTGGAAATGAGTGGACAGGAAACCGAAATTGATAAATTCGTGGTCGAACGAATGCTTGACCCCCTATTACATCTGGTGCGAAATGCCGTCAGTCATGGAATTGAATCTCCCCAAGAGCGCCTCGAAGCCGGGAAACCGCCCCAGGGAACCCTGAAACTGCGGGCAACAACCTCTGGGGAAACCGTCGTGATTGAAATTGAAGATGATGGTCGCGGTGTTGATGTTGAAACCGTTATTGAACGAGTCACGACCCAGACCCAACTCACTGAAACTCGATCCTTTGTTTCTCTGCTGGAAAACAAACATGGGGAAGTCGCAAAGCCCGATCAATATAATATGATGGCGTTATTAGATATTCTGTGCAGTGCCGGATTTTCCACTAAAAATGAAGTGGATTTAGTGTCGGGACGGGGGGTAGGGATGTCAATTGTTAAAAATACCGTTCAGGAGTTAGGGGGGTTCCTGAGTTTAGATACCCATAAAGGTCAAGGAACTCGATTTACGATTCAACTTCCCCTCACCTTAGCAATTACAGATGCTTTGATTATTTCTGTATCTCAACAAACCTTTGCTATTCCCCAAGCGGCGGTGCTGGAAGTGCTAGAAGTTTCGACATCCCAAATTATTTCGTTTGAGAAGAACGAAATTGTCAGCTATCGCAACACGGTTTTACCCGTGATCCGTCTAGCCTCAATTTTCCCCCTTTCTGCCACCTATCCCCAGTCAAACCCGCCCTTGTGTTCCCTAGAACCCTCATCCTTAATGATGATTGTGGTCGGAAGTGGAGAAAATACCGTCGCTTTAGTCGTGGATCGGGTGACGGGACTACGAGAAATTGTAGTCACACCCTTAACCGATCCCTTTGTCCAAGTGACAGGAATAGCTGGAGCCACAGAACTTGGAGATCGCCGGGTGGTTTTAATTTTAGATGTGGGTGCTTTAGTCCGACTTGCCACGTTTGCTTGATTTTAACCGTCAACCTTAGTTATCAGTTATCAGTTATCAGTTATCAGTTATCAGTTATCAGTAGAGACGTGCCATGGCACGTCTGTACCAGTATTCGTAATTCGTAATTCGTATGTCAGACGTCTTAACTTCAACTCAACCCTATATTTTATTTGAACTAGCTGATACAACCTTTGGCATTCCCTCTCAAATTGTGCAGCAAATGGAAATGATTGAACAAATTACCCCCGTTCCTAACACTTTACCCTTTGTGGAAGGAGTTGTTTTTTCGAGGGGACAAGTCATTCCCGCCATTAATTTACGAGTCCGATTTGGACTGGAGAAAACCTCTTATAATCTACGAACTCGTTTAATTGTGATTCATTCCCATCATCGTACCGTTGGATTAATTGTAGATACGGCTAGGGAATTTATCGCAATCCCAGAGCAAACTATTCAACCCCCACCCGAAGGAATCTCTAATTTAAGCGGTCGATATTTAGCGGGAATTGCCACCTTAGGACAACGAGTTATCTTGATTCTCAATGTTGAAGAATTACTGATCAATCAGTCATCAGTTATCAGTCATCAGTCATCAGTGTAGAGACGGGCCAAAAGCCTTACGGCATGGCTTCGCCAAGGCACGTCTGTACCAGTTATCGGTTATCAGTAAGAGTGCGAAGTGCGAGGTACGGAGTGCGGGGCGCGTTATTTCTTCGTACTCCGCACTCCGCACTCCGCACTCTTGTATCAGTCATCAATTAAAGGAGAAAGATCATGGCTAAAGTCAATAATAAGCAACAAAAAAATTATAAAAATCAGCAAAAAAACTCCCCTGAAATTCCTGATCAAAACCCACCTGAGTTGATAATTCAACAGCTACGACAACAAAATCAGCAAATCCTAATTAAAACCCAAGATATTGTACAAGCAGTAGAACATCTTTCAGAAGGGATGAACACCCAAACTCGCCTAGCAGAAGAAAGTAGTAGCCAAATTCAGACCCTAACAACCTCCTTAAAACATACAGCAACCCAAGCCCAATCCGTTGCCGTTTCTGGAGAAGAATTAGTGTCTTCTATTAATGAAATGGCAGCCTCTATTGAACAAGTAACCGCCAGTAGCACCGAACTGGCAACGGCTATTAGACAAACCTCAACGTCCGTTCAACAAAGCAGTGTTTCTACCCATAATGTTGCCAATAGTGCTCAAGAAATGGCAACTTCAGCCTCTCAAGTCACCGCCTCAATGGTACAAGTAGCCGCATCAATTAAAAGTGTCAGTTTGGACACCGAAAACCTAGCTGCTGCCGTCAACGAAACCGCCGCTTCCATTGAAGAAATGACCAGTTCCATTGGTGGGGTCGCTCAAAATGCCGATGATTTAACCGCCGCCTCCGAAGAAACCACCGCTTCAATTAACGAAATGGCAGCCTCCATCGAAGAAGTAACCGCCACCACAGAAAACTTAGCCGCCACCGTTGAACAAGTTTCAACGTCAATGGAAGAAATGGCGCAATCTGTTGTCGGAGTTGCTCAAAATGGAGAACGAATTACCGAAGCAGCCACCAATGCAGCTACATCCGCCGAACAGTTAGATCGCTCCATTCGTTCAATTACCACCCTAACTCAACAAGCCGATGAAATTACCCGTCGAGTCATGCAGGATGCTGAAGTGGGGGGTAAAACAGTGGAAAAAGCAATTCAAGGGTTAAGTCGGGTACGAGAATCAATGGTTAAATCTTCCGACGTCATTCGAGATATGGGCAAACGCACCAACGAAATTAGTAGTATTGTCGATACGATTAATTTAATCTCAGAACGCACCAATTTGCTCTCTTTAAATGCTTCAATAGAAGCAGCCAGGGCAGGAGATGCCGGACGGGGATTTGCCGTTGTTGCCGAAGAAATTCGTAATTTAGCCGATCGCGCAGCCCAAGCCACTTCCGACATTGCCTCGATTATTAAAGCCTTACAACAGGTTGCCCAGGATGCCGTTAACACCTCTAATGAAGGGTTAAGAGTCGCTGAAGATAGCGGGAGTTTAGCCGAAGAAGGATTAGGAGGATTAAAAAAAATCCTATCGGGGATAGAAAAAACCACCCAATTAGTCAGTCAAATTACCGTCGCCTCCGAGGAACAAATGATTGCGGGTCAAACCGTTGTTAATTCGATTAATACCACCGCCAACCAAGCACGAGAAGTTGCCAAAGCCACCATTGAACAATCCAAAACCACCCAAGGAATTGTGGTTTCTACTCGACAGATGCAGCAAATTGCTAAACAAGTTACCCAGGCCATGAATGAACAAGCTCGTGCCGCCCGTGATGTGATTAAAGCCGCTCAAAATACCACGAATTTAGCCGGACAAGTCCGTAAAGCGACTTTTGAGCAAAATAAAGGGGCATCCCAAATTATGCAAGCCGTAGAGTCCATGAGGCGGGGAGTCATGACCACTTCACGAGCGATCGCAGAACAGTCCGTAGCCGGAGAGCAAATTTCTAAAGAAGCAGAACGACTGGCCAGCTTGATTAATAGTGTTAGCAAAGACATGACTGAACAAGCCACAATGGCATCTCAAACAACCCAAGCCGTTGATAATATGCGGATACAGTCGGAGCAACTAGCCAAAGCCATGAGGGAACAGTCAAAAGCCATTCAAGAGATGACGGGGGCAATTCAAAGCATCACCCAACAAATTAAATTAATTCGCAGTTCTAATGTAGAACATTCCACTGTTTTAAGCTCGGCACTGCAAGGCATAGAAAATATGGGACAAATCAGTGAACGCCACCGAAATCAGTTATCAGTTATCAGTCATCAAGTATCCGCATTATCAGTTGAGAGTTGGTATTAATCAGTAATCAGGTACCCGCATTATCAGTTATCAGTGCAAGAATTGGCTAATTCCTTAGCTGTTAGCTATTAATTCTTAATTCTTAGTTCTTAACTGATAACTGATAACTGATAACTGTCAACTGATAACTGATAACTGATAACTGATAACTGATTATGGCTATTGGTATTTTTACAACCGATATAAATTTAACAATCCGCTCCTGGGATTCTCGATTAATCGAACTTACGGGAATTACGGCGGCACAGAGTTGTGGACAAAAAATTACCGATCTGATTCCTGATTTGGAACAACGGGGTTTACTAGAACGATTTCAACGGGTGATTACCCAAGGCGTCATTGAAACCCTCGCACCTGCATTCCATCAATATTTAATTCCCTGTCCCCCCCCGGCGAACACCAAGCACTTCCAGTATATGCAGCAGCGCGTTACAATTACGCCCTTACGGGAGAAAACAACCATTGTCGGAACCATTGTCACCCTTGAAGATGTCACCGTGCGACGGGAACGGGAAATTGATCTGGCTCAACATTATCGTCGGGGAATCATTTCCTCCGAAGTAGCTTCCTCTGACCCCCCGACTCAAGAGCGGAATTTAATGTTTGACCTATCCGATGATCTTAATAAAGGCCTGTATGCTAATACTACAGACTTTATGAATGCCCTACAAGATAGTAGTTGGCAAGTCCGACGGGAAGTCGTAGAGCGATTAACAGCCCGTCATAACCCAGAAATTACCACAGAATTATTACAACTTCTGCGCCAAGAACATCGAAATGCCACCATTGTCAATAGTGTGATTCAAGTTTTAGCCTTGAGTCGGGTGGATTTAATTCCCGCCTTAATTGAATGTTTGCATGACCCTGATCCAGAACTGCGGATTTATGCAACCCAAACCTTGGGACAACGGGATGATGTTCGCGCCATTCCTGCCTTAGTTTTGGCTTTAGCAGATAATGATAAAAATGTTCGTTATCATGCCATTGAAGCATTAGGACATTTAAAAGCGAGAGAAGCCATCGATCCCTTACTCGAAATTGCTCAATCTCAAGACTTTTTCCTCGCCTTTCCCGCCCTAGATGCCCTCATGCAAATTGGTGATCTCTCAATTGCAGGACGTTTAATGCCCTTACTTCAAAAAACCTTAAATTGGCGGGTACGTCGGGAGGCCGTCGATAGTTTAGCAATGCAAGACGATCCTAACTTAACCCAGGATTTGTTACGCTTGCTTCGGGAACAACACCGTAACCCCGACATTCTCAATAGTGTGCTTCAGGTTTTAGTGCTCAGTCATATCGATCCAATTCCCTCCTTAGTGGAATGTTTAGCCGATCCCGATCCAGAACTACGCATTTACACCGCCTTAGCCCTCGGAGAACGCCATGACCCCAGAGCCATTCCAGCCTTAATTCAAGCCCTAGATGATATTGATATTAATGTTCGGTATCATACCATTGAATCCCTAGGACACCTGCGGGCAACGGAAGCCGTCGATAAATTAGTCGAAATCGCCCAATCTGGAGACTTTTTCCTCGCCTTTCCCGCCTTGGAAGCCTTAATGAAAATTGGAGACTCCACCATCAGTTGTCGCATCGTTGCCCTATTAGATAACGAGCTATTAGGTCATCAAGTGGCTGAGGTATTAGGAGAATTGGGCTCTGCTGATGTAGTTACTCCCATCGCCCAGGCGCTGAACAAAACGGATATAGCCAACTCTCCCGTGAGAGCCAATAGTTTAGTCATCACCCTAGCTAAAATTTATCAACGCTATCAAACTGAATTTGGAGAAGGAAAATTTATTGCTGACCTCACCCGGCGTGCGGTAACAGAAGTCGGAACTCAAAACCTACTGGATACAATTCAACAGGCCAATCCCGAAGAACTCCAGGCCATCGGCTTAATCTTAGGATGGTTAGAAGGAGAGAAGGTTGCCACCGCCCTAGCCGGACTGTTAAGTTATCCTCAACTGCGAGAATCGATTATTGAAGCCTTAGTGCGCTTTGGCAGTCGCGTCACTCCGTTATTAATCGCCCAACTTGACCTTCCCGACGTCGAAACTCGTAAAGCCGCCATCACCGCCCTGGGTCGCATTGGGAGCAATCAAGCCGTTCCCGCCTTAACCGATTTACTCAGTGCCGACACCGAATTAGTCATGGTCACAACCGCTGCCTTAGCCCAAATTGGCGATGGCCGAGCTTTTGAAGCCCTATTAGAACTCTTAGGACATCCCGACTCCGCCGTGCGTTTAGGTGCCATTGCCGCCCTCAACTCCCTAGGTCATCCCGCCCTCCCGCAACGGATTCTACAATTACTAACCCACCCCAATCCCCGGATTCGGGAGTCAGCCGTCAAAATCGCCGGATATTTTGCCTTTGGGGAGTGTATCGAAGCCTTATTTAACTGTACAGGTGATCCAGAAGAAAAAGTACGACGGGCTGCCATTGAACATTTACCCTACCTGGAGGATGAACGGGTTTTTCCCACTTTAGTTCGAGCCTTAACCCAAGAGGTTCCCTCTGTACGGGCGGCGGCGGCTCATGCTTTGGGGGATATAGAAGTCAATCAAGCCTTACCTCTTTTATTGAATGCTTTACAGGATGCTGATTGCTGGGTACGGTATCAAGCGGCTCGTTCCATTGGGCGTTTGGAGTTTAATCAGTTATCGGAGTCGGAGGCAGAATCCCTTGAACAGGTCTTTGAGATTCTACAATGGCTTGTCAACCAAGATTCTGCTTATCCAGTTCGGGCTGCGGCTACCTCGGCTTTAGGTCATATCGGTGAGGAAAAAGCGATTCCTCTGTTAACGACATTAGTGGGACTGGAGATCGCAGATGGGGACATTGCCCGGGCGGCGGTGATGGCTTTGGGACGGATTAACAGTACCGATGCCGTTGCACCTTTGTTAATGGCGTTGAATTCTACCAATGCAGAACGGCGTTTAGATGCCCTTCATGCGTTTCGAGAACGGGGGGGAGAAGAAGCCGGAGTTGCTTTACAATGGATGGCAGCCGCTGATCCAGAGGAAAAAGTGGTTCAAGCTGCGATTGAATCCCTCTCTCGGATGGGCACCCCAGAAGCGATTGCTGCTTTGTTGGAATTGTCCGTAGATCCCAGCAGTCGGGAAGCTTGTATTATGGCGTTGGCTTCTCGAAATTTGGAGCATTCGGGCCAGAAAGAGGACTATATTGAAGGCATTAGCCAAGGATTAACCCATCTGCATCCGGCTGTCCGGTGTACTGTTGTTGAAGTGTTGAAACGCCTCAAACATCCTTTTGCTTCGGAAATTTTAATCAGTGCATTAAACGACCAGGATCAAAGTGTCCGTTTATCGGCGGTTAATGCTTTGGTTTATTTGGGAAATCGCTCCTGTACTGAACAGTTGGGGATATTAGCTCGTAATGATCCTTCTGCGGCAGTTCGTCGGGCGGCTCAAAAAGGATTGCACCAATAATCAGTTATCAGTTATCAGTTATCAGTTATCAGTCATCAGCCATTAATTTTTAGTTTTCAGTTATAGCCAGGAAAAACTTAATTGGGAAGTTCATAAAAACACAAGTTTAGGCTGGCGCTCATCAGTTTATGTCCTAACTTGACTAATTACTGATAACTGTTGACTGATGACTGATAACTGATGACTGATGACTGATAACTGATGACTGATGACTGACAACTGATTACTGATATGCGATTTTCTCCAAAACCTCTGAATTTAAGCGATAATATTTTTATTATTTTGCGAGATCTAATCCATGAACGAACGGGATTATTTTATACGAGTTCTAAGCAAAATATGTTGGCTGATAAGTTATCTAATCGCGTGTTTGAAAATGGGTTAGACTCGTTTTTAGACTATTATTATCTGCTGAAATATGATCCTAAAGCGGATGAAGAATGGCAACAAGTTATTAATAGTTTAAGTGTCCCCGAAACCTATTTCTGGCGAGAGTATGATCAAATCAAGGTTTTGATTGAGGTGTTAATTCCTCAGTATTTAGAGAAGTTTTATAGTCTCTCTTATCCTTGTCAACCCCTGCGGATTTGGAGTGCGGCTTGTTCCACAGGAGAAGAACCCTTAACAATTGCGATCGCTTTGAATGAAGCAGGTTGGTTTGAACGAGTTCCGATTGAAATTTGGGCGAGTGATGCTTCTTCTAAGGCAATTGATAAGGCTAAAATGGGATTATATCGACAATATTCATTTCGGAACTTTCCTGAAGCTTTGAAGCGGAAATATTTTACGGCTGAAGCAGATGGATGGCGGGTTTCTCCTGAGATTCATCGCCGAGTTCATTGGTCAGTTAATAATTTATTGAAGGAGTCTGAAATTCAATATCTAGCTCAAGCTCATTTTGTTTTTTGTCGGAATGTTTTTATTTACTTTTCCGAGACTTCTATCCGCCAAACTGTTAATTATTTCTATGAACGAATGTTTAAACCCTCTTATTTGTTTCTGAGTGCTTCTGAGTCTCTCTTAAAACTGAAAACTAATTTTGAATTGGAAGACATTGAAGGAGCATTTATATATGTTAAACATTAAAGCAGCAATTCTGCTGGATTTGAGTCTAATTCATTGATGCCCCTATTGTAATAAAAAAAGGATAAAAAGTCATGAATAAAATTATTCGCGTTTTAGTGGTTGATGATTCTGCTTATGTTCGTAAAGTCATTAAACAAATGCTGTCTCGTAGCCCTTTTATTGAAGTTGTGGGAACAGCCCATGATGGGGAAGACGCTTTAGAAAAATTAGAACGGTCACCGGATGAAATTGATGTAATTACCTTAGATTTATTAATGCCTAAAATCGATGGGGTAGAGTTTCTTAAAAGACAAATGGAACGACATCCAATTCCGGTGATTATTGTGAGTATCGCCAATGAAGGGGGAGAATTAGTATTAGCAGCTTTAGACGCGGGGGCTGTTGATTTTGTACATAAACCTACGGCTTTAGCGACGGAAAAAATGTATGAATTAGCGGAGGAATTAATTGATAAAGTCAAAGCTGCTGCGAATGTCCCTTTAAAGCGTCTTCCGGTTCCGGCTTTAGGGTCATTACCTCCGGGATTGATTTCGGTTCAACCGGTGTTTAAGCCCGGTACAATTGATTTAATTACAATTGGAATTTCCACAGGTGGCCCCCAAGCTTTAGCATTTTTGATTCCTCAATTACCGAGTAATCTTCCGGTTCCAATTGCCATTGTTTTACATATGCCAATTGGTTATACCAAAATGTATGCAGAACGATTAGATCAATTATCAGCATTGAAAGTGGTTGAAGCGGGTGATGGAGAAATTCTGCATCCTGGGATGGTTTTTATTGCCCCTGCTGGCCGTCATTTAACCTTTAAACGGGAAGGGAATTCTGTTGTTACCCGTCTGGCTGCACAACCCTTTGATATGCCTCATCGTCCCTCGGTGGATGTTATGTTTCAATCAGCCGCAGAAGTTTATGGTAATCGGCTTTTAGGAATTGTGATGACCGGAATGGGTTCCGATGGAAAACAGGGTGCAGCATGGATAAAATCTCATGGAGGTTTAATATTTACTGAATCTGAAGAAACTTGTATTGTTTATGGAATGCCACGTTCTGTAGAAGAATCAGGGTTAAGTGATCATTCTTATCCTCTCAATAGAATTGCACAGGCAATTTTAGACGTTTTATGAGTGTTCTTGATAACCTCAAAATTATAACCCTCAATAGGTGTAAAAATGTTACTCACCGAAAAGCAAAAAATGGCCTTATCTGAATTTATGAAAATTGTTCTCTCTCGGAGAACAGCAACGGCATTATCTCAATTAATTGGGTCTGATGTGACGATGAAGGTGGCGGAGGTTTCTTTATCTCCGTTGAGTAAATTAATGACTGAATTACCCAACCAGTTCAATGAAGATATTGTCAGCGTTCATCAAATGTTTAAAGGGACAATGAGTGGAGATGCGCTGTTACTTTTAAACTATTCTTTTGCGGTCAAACTCACAAACTTACTGCGACCCGATCAAGAAGATTATAATTTATATTTGAATGTTTCTTCCTGTGAAGTTTTAATGGAAGCGGGGAATATTCTGTTAAATTCCTATATTAATATGTTGGGAACTTTAATGGGGAGTCAGTTTACTTTCTCGATTCCCACTTTCCAAATTGAACCCTTACCTGATTTAGTCAAATCTTTAATGATGGGAAAAAATGAAGTCCGTTATGTATTAATGGTGGATACCACCTTCCAATTCTATCATAATTCGGTTCGAGGTTCTTTAGTTTTTGTGTCTGGAGTGATTCCTTTATCGTGTTTAATTAAAGGAATTGAAGCCTCTATCGACTTAGCAATTCCTAATCCCTAATGGCAATAGCAAACAAGAAAGTCTCATAGTAATCATCCTTTGAGCTTCTTCTTTTCTAGTCCTGAACCCATTGACACCCTAGAGCCGAATCAGGAGAAAACTTGAACCCAATATAGAGGGCTCAAATTTGGCCAACATCAGGGGATTCCTTTGATTAAGCTGCATGGGGTTAAACCTTATATTATCGCTAACCTCTCTTCAGCTTGGCAAATTTCCATGATTCATAGTAAAATTAATTTAGCGATTTTAATAAGATTTTATTTAAAAAAGTGCATTTTTTTGCTTAATTCATTGATACCCTTTATTTTCCTTTTTAAGCGTTCCTTTCCCTTTCAATCTTGTTGTTCTTCGGGGTGAGTATAATTTCTCAAAACCGCTCTGAACTGTTGGGCTTGAGCTTACGAAGAATGGACAGTTGAAGTTTGACGCTTGACGAATGGGGCGTGGGCTTTTGGCTTACGCACCCTACAACTTGTTTCCCCCTCCCCCTGTGCTCCCTGCTCTTTGTTTTCGTAGGCAGCTTATGGCCATAATTCAGCTTAACTTGATTAAAATCCTCAGCCAAACACCCTGGAAAAAAGTGTTACCGTTATTATTAGGTGTGCTGGCTACTATTGCCGTTATCCTGGTGTGGGAACGACTTACCCTGAATGAACAATACCACTACAAACAGTTAATTCAGCAGGAAGCCCAGGGGATTGAGTTACAACTGAGCAGAGAACTCACCTACCGAATTGTTACCCTCAAACAAATGGCAAATCGCTGGGAAGTTGATGGGGGTACAGCTAAAGAAAGTTGGGAAAAAGATGCAGAAGCTTATATTCATGATTTTTCGGGTTATCAAGCCATTGAATGGGTTGATCCGACGTTTCGAGTGCGTTGGGTTGTGTCCAAAGTGGGAAATGAAGTCACACAAAATACTGATTTCTCCCAAGAATCCCGTCGTCAAATTACCCTTAAAATTGCCCGGAATCTGGATGAAATTATTTTAACTCGCCGGATTAGATGGACTCAAGGGGGTCAAGGTTTTTTAGCTACTGTACCTCTCTTTATTGGCGATGGGTTCCGCCCAGCCGAAGGCTATCGCTTTGATGGATTTATTGTCGGAGTTTTTCACTTCCAAACTCTATTTGATAGCATTTTGAACGTACCACCCGGTTATAAAGTAGCGATTTATGATGGGACTGAATCAATTTATCGTCAAGGCGGATTTCCTTCCCACTCTACTTTACAAAAAACAGTTATTGTCAGAGCCTATGGTGCTGACTGGCGAGTCGTAGTTGCATCTACAAAACAAGCAACTAGCCCTTTACCTATTGTGGTTCTGATCGCAGGCTTAACGTTAATTGGGTTATGTTTATTAGTGGTGTATCTGATTAGAATCAGTCAGGATCAAGTTCATCAATTAAAGAGAACCAACCAGCAACTGCAACAGGAATTTGAACATAGACAACAGGCAGAAATCGCTCAGACTCAACTGGCTGCCATTGTTGAATTCTCAGAAGATGCAATTATTAGTAAAGATTTAAATAGTATAATCAGAAGTTGGAATCACGGAGCCGAGCAAGTTTTTGGTTACACAGCCGATGAAATCCTTGGACAATCGATTAACAAATTGATTCCCCCAGAATATTACGCCGAAGAACAAGAAATTCTGCACCGGATTCTCCGAGGAGAAAGTATTAAACATTACGACACCAAACGACTTAGGAAAGATGGAACTTTTATTGATGTTTCTATTACAATTTCTGCCCTAAAAGACAAAGCTGGAACTATTATTGGTGCTTCCAAGATTGCTCGAAATATTACCGAAAGTAAACAAGCCCAAGAATCCCTCTATGAAAGCGAACTTCGATATCGACAACTGATTAATAACTTAAATACCGGGTTCGTTATTCATGCTCCCGATACCAAGATTTTGTTATGTAATTCAACCGCTTGTGATTTATTAGGACTCACCATTGAACAAATGATGGGAAAAACTGCTATTGATCCCGCATGGCATTTTGTTCGGGAAGATGGAACCCAGATGCCCATCGAAGAATATCCGATTAATCGAGTCTTATCAACTCAAACGTCTCTTAAAAATTATGTACTAGGAATTAATAGTGGTAAACCAACCTTAGTTTGGGTTTTAGTCAACGGTTTTCCCGAATTTGATCATCAGAATCAACTTAAACAAATTGGAATTACCTTTATTGATATCACCAAAATTAAACAAGCTGAAGCTGAACAACAAGAAATGAGCGAGGTGATGGAAAATGCCCTATCGGGGATTTCTAAACTGGATGCCCAAGGTCGTTATCTTTATGTCAATAAAACCTACGCTGAAATCACCGGTTATCAACCCGAAGAAATGATTGGAATGTTGTGGCAAAAAACAGTACATCCTGATGATTTAGAAAAACTTATTGCAGCCTATGAGCTTATGCTAAAAACAGGAAGAGTTGAAGTAGAAGCCACCGGAATTCGCAAAGATGGTTCAATTATTTATAAACAATTAGTCATGATTGCTAACTCTGACGAACAGCATCAATTGTTGGGGCATTATTGCTTTATGAAAGATATTAGCGAAAAAGCCCGACTTGAAGCGGAACGCAAACAAGCGGAACTCAAATTAGAAAAAGAACTTCTGCGAACAAAAGCTTTATTTAATACCTCATTAGATGGTATTGTCGTCATGAATAACCAAGGAGATGCAATCCAATCCAGTCCTCGTTTTGCCGAAATGATAGGTTATACCCCAGAAGAAACCCTGAGTTTAAACGTAGCAGATTGGGATGCCCAATGGACAAAAGAACAATTACAGACAATTCTCAAAAACCCTAATTTTATTCCTCTCTTTGAAACCCGACATCGCCGTAAAGATGGCTCGGAATACGATGTCGAAATTAGTTACAGTCGCGTCACCTTAGAAGGAGAAGTGATCCACTTTTGTATTTGCCGAGATATCAGCAAACGTAAACAAGCAGAAATCGACCTCCAAATCTCTCAAGCTCGGTTTGCAGGAATCTTAGAAATTGCCAATGATGCCATTATTTCCGTGAATCAGCATCAAGAAATTACGTTATTTAACAAAGGAGCCGAACAAATTTTTGGTTACCAAGCAGAAGAGATATTAGGTAAACCCCTGGCGCTGTTGATACCAGAACGCTTTGCAAAAATTCATCATCAACATCTTGCTGACTATGCCAAAATCGGAGGGTATGCCAGGCCCATGTCAGAGCGAGGAGGCATCTTTGGGCGACGCAAAGACGGGTCAGAATTTCCCGCCGAAGCCTCCATTTCTAACCTCAATCTCAAAGGTGAAATTATCTTTACCGTATTCTTGCGTGACATTACCGCCAGACAAGAAGCAGAAGCCGCCTTACGTCAAAGTGAAGAAAAATTCCGCACAGCCATCGATTTTACCTACGATTGGGAATATTGGCTTGATACAAAAGGTCAGTTTATCTATACCTCTCCCTCCTGTGAGCGGATCACAGGTTTTTCACCTAACGAATTTATCACCAACCCTAACCTCATTAGTGAGATTATTTATCCAGACGATTTCCCAACCCTAGATAACCATATTTGTAATTACCACTCTGGAGTCGAATTTGCCGAGTTTCGGATTATCACCCGTTCCAGTGAAATTCGCTGGATTTCCCACACTTGTCAACCCCTATTTAGCCATGAAAATCAATTTCTCGGTCTACGAATCAGCAATCGAGATATTACTGAACAAAAGCAAATTGAAACCCAACGTCAACAAGCCGAACAAGCCCTTCGGGAAAGTGAAGCTCGGTTTCAAGCCTTTATGAATCATAGTCCGGCTCCAGCCTGGATTACCGACATCAACGGCTTAATCCTCTATGTCAGCCAAACCTATAGTCAGAGTTTCCAGTTACCCACTGAAGATCTTCTCGGTAAAACCATCTTTGATATCTATCCCACTAACATTGCCCAACAATTTTTGGACAATATCTTAACCGTTAGTCAAACCCATGAAGTCATGAAAACCATTGAGATTGCACCCCGTCCCGATGGTAGTCTCGGTGACTTCCTCGTCTATAAATTTCCAATTCCTGACCCATCGGGACAAATCCTCATCGGGGGAGTTGCCATCGACGTCACCCAACAACACCAAGCCGAAACCGCCCTACATCTCAGCGAAGAGCGATTGCAACTGGCCCTAGAAGCGTCTGGAGATGGACTCTGGGATTGGAACATTGAACAAGGAGAAGTATATTTAAGTTCTCGCTATCAGGAAATGCTGGGCTATCAACCCGGTGAATTACAGATAGACCTTAATCTCTGGATTGAGATGATTCATCCCGATGATCGCTCCTTGGTTTGGGACTGTTTGAATGCTCACTTAAAAGATAGTTTTGTTTCATTCGCCTTTGACTATCGTTTTCAGTGTAAATCGGGGGAATGGAAATGGATTGCCGACTATGGAAAAGTCGTCGCTTATAATGCTCAGGGTCAGCCCATCCGCATGATTGGAACCCATAAAGATATTAGCGATCGCAAACAAAAAGAAATAGCCCTCCGACAAGCCATGGAAGCCGCAGAACAAGCCAATCTTGCCAAAAGTATCTTCCTCGCCAACATGAGTCACGAACTCCGTACCCCCCTGAACGTCATCCTAGGATTTACTCAGGTAATGGCTCATGACCCCTCCTTAACTCCTAACCAACAAGAAGATCTGCAAACCATTCGCCGCAGTGGCGATCATCTTTTGAATCTGATTAATGATGTTTTGGATCTCTCCAAAATTGAATCGGGACACTGCACCCTGGAAGAAAGTGACTTTGACTTAATTGCCTTGCTCCATTCTCTTCGGAATATGTTAGCAGAACGAGCCAGTTCTAAAGGACTAGATCTTTATTTTGATATTGCACCCGACGTGCCGCAGTTTATTAGAGCAGATGCTCAAAAATTGCGCCAAATTTTAATTAACCTATTAGGTAATGCCATTAAATTTACCCATCAGGGCAGTATTACCTTACAAGTTAGGGGTGAGCTTAGTCCTGAAGAAACATCGAGTCCCTGTTGGATTCTTGAGTTTGCCGTCATTGATACCGGAGTCGGAATTGCACCGGAAGAACTGGATACAATCTTTAACGCCTTTGTCCAAGCTCAAGCGGGAAAACAAGCCGTCAGTGGTACAGGATTAGGATTAACCATTAGCCGAAAACTCTTGCAACTCATGGGTGGAGACATTGCCGTTCGGAGTACAATAGGCAAGGGAACAACCTTTAGTTTTACCCTTCCCGTGAGCCTGAGTGATGGAGTTGACCTTGAACCGAACACTTCGGAGCGCCTGATCATTGGATTAGCTCCCAACCAACCCCATCATCGGATTCTTGTCGTTGATGATCGCCGTGAAAATCGTTTATTGATTGTCAGACTGTTAACGGAATTAGGATTCGAGGTACGGGAAGCTTGTAATGGACAGGAAGCAGTGCAGCAGTGGCAGGAATGGCAACCAGATCTGACTTGGATGGATATTCGGATGCCAATTCTGGATGGATACGAAGCGACTCGGCAAATTCGGGCGATGGAACAAGGTCAAAGTAGTATTATTATCGCCCTGACTGCACAGGCGTCCCGAAGCGATCGCACTCTCGCCCTGGCTGCGGGCTGTAATGACTATATGAGTAAGCCTTTCCGAGAACAAACTTTATTTCAGAAGATGGCCCAATACTTGGGCATCGAGTATCGTTATGCTGAATCTGTAACACTGGAAGTTTCTCCGTCCCATTCTAAGAGCTTGACTCCAGAAGAGGTGAAGGTGATGCCCCCCGAATGGATTATGCAAGTCCATGAGGCTGCATTGGATCTTAATGATCATCAAATCCTAGAATTGATTGCGGAAATTCCACCTAAACATCAACCTTTAATTGAGGCACTGACTTCTTTAGTTGATAACTTCCAGTTGGAAGCGATCGCAATTCTTACGAAGATTGAGGGGGAAGATAGATGACAAGTCTACTCAAATACCCAACTCAAACGAATATTTTGATTGTGGATGATACACCAGATAATTTACGCTTGTTAGCCAAAATTTTAGAGTCTCAGGGTTATATTGTTCGGAAATCTCTGAATGGGAGAATGGCGCTTCAAGGGGTGCAGCGTGATCCGCCGAATCTGATTTTACTGGATATTAATATGCCGGAGATGAATGGGTATGAAATTTGTGAAAAGTTAAAAGCATCGGAATCGACGGCTTACATTCCTGTGATTTTTATTAGTGCCCTGGAACGTTTGGAAGATAAGGTGCGGGCTTTTGAATTGGGGGGTGTGGATTATATTACAAAACCGTTTCAAGAACAGGAAGTTTTAGTCCGGGTTAAAAATCAATTATTAATTCAACAACAACATCAACAATTAATTGAACAAAATCAACGGTTAGAACAAGAAATTAAAGATCGGTTGAAAGCGGAAGCAGAAGTGAGAAAATTGTCTTTAACCGATGATTTAACGGGACTTTATAATCGACGAGGCTTTTTTTTACTCGCAGAACAACAATTAAAAATTGCCCGACGCACCCAAACACCTTGCTGTGTTTTATTCGCGGATTTAGATGGGTTGAAGAAAATTAATGATACCCTCGGACATGAATTGGGAGACCGAGTAATTCGGGATGCGGCTGAAATTCTCAAGGAAAGCTTTCGAGATGCTGATATTGTGGCGCGACTGGGGGGAGATGAATTTTCTCTTTTTCTTCCGGGTGGAGAAAGTCATTCAACGGATTTTCAGGCTCGGTTACAAACTAATGTTGATTACTTTAATCTAACGTCAAATCGGGCTTATATTCTTTCTATTAGTATGGGTGTACAACCCTGCGATTTAAATCAAGATTATTCCCTGGAACAATGGATTTCCAAAGCTGACAAATTAATGTATGAACATAAACAGATGAAATATTTAAAAAATCATGTTTGAGCGCCATGCAGAGACGCGCCATGCAGAGACGCGCCATGCAGAGACGCGCCATGCAGAGACGCGCCATGCAGAGACGCGCCATGGCTCGTCTCTACAAAATCCAGCAAACTCATTCCCTGTTCCCTGTTCCCTGTTCCCTGTTCCCTATCAACTGAATTTCAGCCCGCACCATCGGTTCACCGATTATCCGATTTAATGTAAATCCTAATTGTTCGGAAATATGTTGCATAATTCGATTATCACTGAGGATTTCGGCAAACACTAAAGGCATTTTCTCCTGACGCGCAATATTCAGTAATTGTCTTAATAATTCCGTCCCAATGCCTTGACGTTGGTAACTATCACTCACCAGTAAGGAAAATTCTACTTCATCGTTCCCATAACCTTTACTCAGGCGTCCGACCCCAATAATTTTGTTTTCGACCGTTTCGGGGTTTTGATATTCTGCCACTAAGGCCATTTCGCGGTCATAATCAATAAAACACAGCCGCGATAACCGTTCATGGGTAATTCGAGAACTGAGTTTGACCAAATGAGCATAACGAAGATAGACACTTTCCTCCGATAAACTTTCGTCAAACTTGACCATTAACGGTTCATCTTCAGGACGGATGGGCCGGATGGTAATTGCCATGTCCTGCTTTGATGTCCAATGGGTGATGTATTGGCGAGGATAGGGACGAATGGCTGGTTTTGGTAATGCTTCGGGTTTCGTCTCTGGGGAATGTAACACCACTCGTGCATCTAAGGCAATTAACTCGTTTTCCGAAGCCAACAAGGGGTTAATATCAACCTCTTTAATCCAAGGATGTTCAACAATTAAATGAGAAAACCGAACTAATAACTGTTCTAAAGCCTCCATATCCACTGAAAGCCTTCCCCTCACGCCTAATAAAGCTTTATAAATTTTCGTTTGTTCCATCATCCGACGGGCAAGGGTGGTATTTAACGGAGGTAAACCCAAGGAGCGATCTTTAAACACTTCCACCAATTGTCCCCCCATGCCAAATAACAACACCGGGCCGAATTGGGGGTCAAGGCTACTACCAATAATTAATTCATAGCCTTCTAATTTAATCATCCGTTGGACTGTTACCCCTTGGAAATGTTCGACCCCCACTTGTTGGGTAACGGAGGTTTCAATGGCGGTGTAGGCTTGCCGCACAGCTTCGGCGGTATTGAGGTTGAGTTGGACTCCACCCACATCGGTTTTGTGTGTAATCGTTTTAGATAACAATTTCAACACGACGGGATACCCTAACTGCTCCGCCGCATCAACGGCTGCATCGATATTTGAAGCGATACAGGTTTGTACGGTGGGAATGCCATAGGCGGAGAGGAGACGTTTGGATTCAAATTCAGTTAGAAGAGTTCGCCCTTCAGCTAAAACAGAACCAATCAGATGTTGGACACAATCACAAACTAGACCATCATCTTCATGGATTTTGGGTAAACTGGGGGTTTCATACAAGCCTTTTAAATTGTAGGTGTAGCGCCACATATAGTTAAACATCCGTACCGCCGAGTCGGGATAGGAAAAGGTGGCAATATTGGCTTGATTGAGAATTTTAATCCCCGATGCCACATCCGCACCCCCCATCCAACTCGCTAAAATTGGTTTATTGGGCATTTTCATACAACGATATTTCAACTGTTCCGCCGTTTTGCTGGGGTCAGTCATGGATTGGGGAGTTAATATCACTAAAATACCATCACTATTCGGATCTTGAACCACAATATCAAAGGCTTTGGCATATCGTTCGGGGTCAGCATCCCCTAAAATATCAATGGGGTTATTATGACTCCATTGGGGAGGTAACACTTGATTCAGGGCTTCAACGGTTGCAGAGGAGAGTTGGGCGAGGGTGCCACCTTCTCCAATTAAGGTGTCTGTGGTTAATACCCCTGGCCCTCCAGCATTGGTTAAAATCGTAAGTCGTGGCCCTTTGGGTCGGGGTTGTTTACTCAGAAGTTCGGCAATGGAGAACAAATGGGCAATATGATAAACCCGCAGAATCCCACAGCGTCTAAAGGCGGCATCCAACACATCATCGCTACCCGCTAAAGCTCCAGTGTGGGAGGCGGCGGCTTTGGCGGCGGCTTCAGTGCGTCCGGCTTTAATCACAATAATCGGTTTCGTTAGGGCAACTTCTCGCGCGGCGGATAAAAAAGATCGGGCATCCCCGATGGATTCCATATAAATAACAATACTTTGAGTTTGGGGGTCATTGCCTAAATAATAAATTAAATCTCCCCAACCAATATCTAACATTGAACCAATGGAAACGAAGGCACTAAATCCCACGTTTTCTCGGAAACTCCAATCTAAAATAGAAGTGCATAAAGCTCCACTTTGACTGATAAACCCAACATTTCCGGGTTTAGCCATGGCACTGGCAAACGTGGCATTCAGTCCCGTTAAAGGATTCATTAATCCTAAGCAGTTGGGGCCAATAATTCGCAGTTTACTCGATTGAGCAATTTGCAAAATTTTCTGTTCTAATTCTACACCTTTTTGCCCAATTTCTTTAAATCCGGCTGATAGAATAATCACCCCTTTAACACCGACATCGACACACTCTTGGATCACGGCGGGAACACTCGCCGCCGGGGTAGCAATAATGGCTAAATCAACGGGTTCCGGGGTGTCTTTAATACTAGAATATGCTTTGATTCCTAAAATACTATTGCGATGGCGATTAACCGGAAAAACCGTGCCTCCAAAAGGACTACTAATTAAATTCCAAAGGAGGGTTCTACCGACACTATTGGGTTTTTCCGTCGCCCCAATAACGGCAACTGTTTTGGGATTAAAAATAGCACTCAAGGATTGATGTTCGTAGCGTAAAACATCATGGGCTGGATCAGCGATTCGTGTTGCTGTGGTTTGCATAGACCACTCCTTATACGGGGAACTGGAATCAGGGAAAAATAACAAAAAGTTTTGTAGTTTTAAGCACGTTATTCCAGCTTTTATTCTTTTCCATTATAATCTAATCTTTCAGGAAGTCTCTGATCCTTATAAAGTTTCAAGATTTGTCCAGGGATCACATCAGATCATCAACAACAGCCATTTTCAACCCCAACCTTTGAGCACGCCTCTCTAGGGCTGAGTTTTCCCTGGAGGTTCATCGGTTTGACTCACCACTTTAATCTTAAATTTCTATTAAAATTTTGTTGAGTTTGTGACTTCCAGATTCCAAAATCAATAAAACCGATTATCATATAAAGTCAGGACAAAAAAACCTAAATCTAACCCGAAGGGGACGACTAATGATAGAGAAAGTCACAAACATTGATGAACTTGAAGCCCTCATAAAACGGGTGAAAGTGGCAGAAGAAAAGTATGCAAGCTATACTCAAGAACAGGTAGACTATATCTTTAAAAAAGCAGCCCTCGCCGCCAATGCTGCCCGTATTCCCTTAGCAAAAATGGCGGTCGAAGAAACGGGAATGGGGGTAGTCGAAGATAAAGTCATCAAAAACCATTTTGCCTCAGAAATTATCTACAATAAATATAAACACGATAAAACCTGTGGAGTCATCGAAGAAGACAAATCCTTTGGATTCCAAAAAATCGCTGAACCCGTTGGTATTCTAGCCGGGATTGTTCCCACCACAAACCCCACATCAACGGCAATTTTTAAAGCCTTAATTGCGCTTAAAACTCGCAACGGGATTATTTTTTCTCCTCATCCCCGCGCCAAACATTGTACCGCCGCCGCCGCTAAAATTGTTCTCGATGCTGCCATCGAAGCTGGTGCCCCAGAAGATATTATGGGTTGGATTGATGAGCCCACTGTTCCCCTGTCCCAAGCTTTAATGCAGCACCCGGATATTAAATTAATTTTAGCCACCGGAGGCCCCGGAATGGTACGGGCTGCCTATTCTTCCGGTAATCCTTCCTTGGGTGTTGGTGCCGGAAATACCCCCGCTTTAATTGATGATACCGCCCATATTAAAATGGCTGTTTCCTCAATTATTATTAGTAAAACCTTTGATAATGGCATGATTTGTGCCAGTGAACAATCGGTGATTGTAGTTGATTCCGTTTATGAAGAAGTCAAACAAGAATTTACCCTGCGCGGCGCTTATTTCCTCACCCCAGAAGAACGGGAACGCATGAAAAATGTTATCTTTGTTAACGGACATTTGAATGGGGAAATTGTCGGTCAACCCGTGCAGAAATTAGCAGCTTTAGCTGATATTACAATTCCCGAAGAAACACGGGTGATTATTGGGGAAGGAATCGAAGTTGACGAAACTGATCCCTTTTCCCATGAAAAACTTTCTCCGATTTTAGCCATGTATCGGGCAACAAATTTTGAGGATGCTGTTGCTAAAGCCGATACGTTAGTACAGTTAGGCGGACGAGGACACACCGCTGCTCTCTACACTTCTCCCAGTAATATTGACCATATTAAACGCTTTGAAGATACCGTTCAAACAGCACGGGTTTTAATTAATACCCCATCCTCTCAAGGGGCAATTGGAGATATTTATAACTTCCGTCTTGACCCTTCTTTAACTTTAGGCTGTGGCACTTGGGGCGGTAATTCCATTAGTGAAAACGTTGAACCTCGGCATTTATTAAATATTAAAACCGTCGCAGAACGTCGGGAAAATATGCTGTGGTTTCGTATTCCTCCCAAAGTTTATTTCAAATATGGATCATTACCCGTTGCCATTCGAGAATTAGCCGGAAAACAACGGGCATTTATTGTCACCGATAAACCCTTATTTGATATCGGGGTAACAAATTCTCTGGAGGAAGTTTTAGAAGAAATTGGGCTTAAATATGATGTTTTCTACGATGTTGAACCCGACCCCTCTTTAGATACGGTACAACGGGGATTAGCGTTAATGAATACGTTTAAACCCGATGTGATTATTGCCATTGGTGGGGGTTCTCCGATGGATGCAGCTAAAATTATGTGGTTAATGTATGAACACCCGGATATTGAATTTGAAGGGTTAGCCATGCGGTTTATGGATATTCGGAAACGGGTTTATGAACTACCTCCGTTAGGAGAAAAAGCAATTTTAGTTGCCATTCCCACCACATCAGGAACGGGTTCAGAGGTCACACCCTTTGCTGTTGTAACAGACCGACGCACGAATATTAAATATCCCTTAGCGGACTATGCCTTAACCCCAAATATGGCAATTATTGACCCGGAATTAGTGTTAAATATGCCCAAAAGTTTAACCGCTTTCGGGGGGGTTGATGCCTTAACCCATGCCATCGAATCCTATGTTTCGGTGTTAGCTTCGGAATATACCAATGGGTTAGCTTTAGAAGCGATTCGGTTAATCTTTAAATACCTGCCCAGTTCCTATGAAAATGGAGCAAAAGATCCGAAAGCACGGGAAAAAATGCACTATGCTGCAACGATGGCAGGGATGGCATTTGCGAATGGATTTTTAGGGATTTGTCACTCGTTAGCCCATCAATTAGGCGGAACATTCCACATCCCACATGGATTAGCGAATGCGTTATTAATTAGTTATGTTATTCGTTATAATGCGACGGATGTTCCCTTCAAACAAGCGACTTTTTCTCAATATAAATATCCGAATGCCAAATGGCGCTATTCTCGGATTGCCGATTATCTACGCTTAGGCGGAGAAACGGAAGATGAAAAAATAGATCGGTTAATTCTGGCTATTGAAGAATTAAAACGGTTAGTGGGAATTCCGGCTTCCATTCAAGAGGTTTTAACGGATAAAACCGAAGCGGAATTTATGGCGAAATTAGATGAAGTTGCAGACCAAGCTTTTGATGATCAATGTACCGGGGCAAATCCTCGTTATCCGTTGATTAAAGACTTGAAACAACTGTTAATTGATGCTTATTATGGTCGTCCTTTAGTGTCATCTGATTATAATGGCGATCGCATTTTCCCCAACTTTGAACCTCAACCGATGATGATTGGCGGTTAAAGACATTAAGCTTTAACCTGCGATAGCCTAGCAACCGTCTATTGGTATCGCAGGTTAATTTTATTGATCATTTCTGATTTCTACAGATAACCTTGATAAATCTGCCCTACTAGATTTTTTAGATCATCTGATAAAAATGAATAATCAGGATGAGTATACAGTTTTTGATAAAATTTTCTCAGTTCAGAATAACCTGACTCAGCATTTTTTAAAGTTTGTTGATCAGAATGTAAACGAAAACCGGATAATTTTTGATTGATAAATCCAATTTTATAACAACCCATGAGTCTTAACCAGAGATCTAAATCTAACAACTGTTTAAATTCTGAGTCAAACCCTCCCAGTTGTTCAATTGCTGCTTTTTTAATCAAAACGGTACTAGGTTCTCCAATTTTATTCAGTGGACTCTGAAGTAACTGAGGATCAGTTAATAAATCTTTTCCGGTTTGAATTGATTTTAAGTTAGACCAATTTTGATGTAAATCTTGATAACCATAATAAGCTCTCAGCAAGATTTGATTGGCTGTTGCTTCTGGAGATAGAATAATATTTCTAGGTGAAAAAACTAGACCAATTTCTGTATCGGTTTCCGCTAAATTTACCAATTCTTCAAGACAATTGGGTTCCAATAAATCATCTTGAAATAAAAATTTAATATATTTCCCGTGAGCTTGAGAGACACAATAATTCCAATTTTGGGCTAACCCATATTGTTCATGCTGAAATAGGGATACTTTCAAAGAACAATTTTTCTGAAAAGATTGAATAATTTCTAAAGTTTTATCCGTTGAACTATCATCAGAGATAATAATTTCTAAATGAGGATAGGTTTGATCAACGACACTTGATAACGCCTCTGCTAAATATTTCTCACCATTATAGGTGGGAATACAAACACTAACTAGGGGAAGTTCATATGACATCCCATTATAGATGCTACAGATACTCTCCCCTAACCCCGCCTGTAGAGACGTTGCATGCAACGTCTCTACAGGCGGCGATTTGTAGCCAACATTTAGGGATTTCATATCAGAAGCCAAACCTTTAAATTCAGGTAAAATTTTAGGAGAATCTGAAACGGGAGAACCACTTAAATAAGCTTCTTGTAAAATTTGGCGATAACTTTCTACCATTTGTTCAAAATTATTAAAGCGATCTAAAACCTTTAAGGAATTTTGAGCGAGGTGCGATCGCAATTTTTCATCCGTTAATAACTGAGTAATAACCTTCGCTAAAGCGTCAATATTACCCGGAGGATAAAATAGCCCATTTACGCCTTGTTTAACTTGTTCTTTGACCCCAAAAACAGGTGTCGCAATAATCGGTAAACCATAATTCATGGCTTCTAAAATCACACGGGGGAAACTTTCAATTCGAGAAGTTAAAATAAAGATATCCCCCGCTTTATAATAACGTTCTGTATCAGGAGTTTCAGGAATAATATTAATTTTTTCCTGTAAAACTATCGGTAAACTCCGTACTAAAGTTTTTAATTCATCACTATAGAAACTAGGGCGATCGCCAACCATCAAAATTTTAACTTTTTTCTGCCATTCTGGAGGTAATTTTGCCAAAGCTAAGGGCAAATCTTTTTGCCCTTTTCGAGATCCCACCGTTCCCAATAGTAATAAAACAATTTCATCTTTTTTAATCTTTAAAGATTCTCTAGCTTTTTCCCTCGTCCAAGTTGTATTAATCATTGAGGATGAACTGCGATTAATCCCATTATAAATCACGGTAAAATTATGACTATAATTCAGGTTTAAATAATTTTTTTGAGTTTCGGAAGAAACAAAAACAACACGATAAGGAAACCGAAAACACTCTAAAGCATGACGAGTGATTTCTTCATTTAATCCTTGAAAATAACTCTCTAAGGGTTCACTTTCATGTATATTCCAAATACAAGGAATCCCCAATCGTTGAGCGCAATCTACTAAAAAAAAGTTAGGCAATGTATTAACATAAAAAACATCTATCTTGAGTTTAGATAACTGCTGGCTTAATTTTTGTATTATCAAATTATAGGTATCTAAATCATATTTTACGTCTAAAGGATAGGGTTTACAAATCATTACCTGTATGCCTTGTTTTTGATATTCTGTTTGTAATAACCCTTCTTGAAAAGAAAATACAATCGGTTCAATCAATCCGGCTTTTGCTAACTCCACTGCAATTTCATATTGATGTAAAGGTGCACCTGTTAAATCCAATAAATGACTCGCAATTAATACCCGCAATCGTTTTTTCATTGACCCTAAGAAAAACCGCCGAGGTTGGATTCTAAAATGTTCATCCGCTAAGGATAAATGAGGACTATAATAAGGATCAACTTTATTTCCGTATAAGTGTCGAAATGCTGCTACTTCTTGGGGTGAATCTTCATAACCTCTAGTTGCACCTTCATGATGAATTAATTCTGCTGTCGGACAATAAACACTTCTCCATCCTTTCTCACTGAGTCGATAGCAATAATCAACATCATTGTAAGCTACAGCAAACTGTTCTGAATCAAATCCTCCCATCTCTAAAAATAAATTCCGAGGTGTCAATAAACAAGCCGCACTAACCGCCGAATAATTGCGAACAACTTGAATATAACTTAAGTAACCATTGGCTTTACTGGGTCTTAATTTAAACCCATGACCTGCTAATCCTTGATGCAGTCCATGAACAACTCCAGCGTGTTGAATTTTTTCATTGGGAAATACTAATTTTGCTCCAACAGCACCAACTCCTTGGATTTGAGCATAACCCATCATTTGACTTAACCAATGGGGAGAAATTACCTCAGTATCATTATTCAAAAATAGGATATAATCACTCTGAATCTGTTGAACCGCTTGATTATGAATTGCAGCAAAATTAAAGGTTTTATCAGGGGTTTCAATTTTTAACACTTGCAGGGGAATCTGTTCTAAATAAGCAAGGGTATTAGTATCATCACTGCCATTATCAATAATCACTATTTGATAATTTTGATAGGTTGTTTTCTTCAGGGAAGATAAACAAGCTTCTAATAACTGTTTTTGATTTTTAGTGGGAATTAAAATCGTCACCGATGGCCCTTGATCGGGAAATTGATGCTCAAAAACTCCGACTTGTTTATGAATTGCCCAGTTAGGTTGTTGAATGCTTCCTGCAATTCCCCGACGTTGAAAAGCTTCTTGTAACGCTTGAATAGAAGCTTTAAAACTATTGGGTTTTGCAAGGGCTGAATTTGCTGTTGAACCGGGAATTGCTCGCCAATGATATAGAATTAAAGGTAAATGAGCAATCTGATGACAAATTTCCGTTGCTCTTAAGGCAAAATCATAATCCTGGGCTCCTTCAAATCCAATTCTAAATCCCCCCAATTGTTCAAAGATTTCTCGTTTCACTCCCCACAAATGACCGATATACATATAGGATAAAAGCAGTTCGGGTGACCAATCTGGTTTAAATTGAGGAGCAAAACGATTACCTTGACTATCAATTTTATCATCATCGGAATAAAGAAACTCTGTTTCTGGATGTTCCCCTAAATATAAGGCGATTTCTGCTAAAGCATCGAGGGTGAGTTGATCATCATGATCTAAAAACAGTAAAAATTCTCCGGTTGCTAAACTTGCTGCACTATTACTCGCTTGACTAATATTGCCATTTTCTGGACGAAATATCACACGAATACGCGAATCTTGTTTTTGCCATTGGTTTAATCGTTTTTGAATTTCTG
Source organism: Planktothrix sp. FACHB-1365 (assembly GCF_014697575.1). Taxonomy (GTDB): domain Bacteria; phylum Cyanobacteriota; class Cyanobacteriia; order Cyanobacteriales; family Microcoleaceae; genus Planktothrix. The sequence goes on from NZ_JACJSC010000011.1 coordinate 107,077, forward strand.
GATGGGTACTTCCATCATCTGCAATACAAAGTTCCCAATTGACGTAAATTTGTTGAGTAACACTGGCGATCGCTTTTTCTAAATATTCTACTAAAGGATTATATACTGGCATAATCACAGATAGTTTAGGAAGCTTTGATATATCCTTTTTTAACCGAGAATGTAAGAACATCTGGACTCTTTGATTCCACTGATTAACATTTAACCAAGCTTCATAGGGTTTTAGACTTTGGGAACTAACAAAATCAGAGGGTTTAACTGGAATAATTTCTGATGGAATGGGTTGAGTTTTATTCAGCTTTAATTCAGTATTTAAACCCTCAATTTCCCGTTCTAAATTTCTAATTTTTAGCCAATCTTGACAGATCCAAGCTTGAGGAGGATCGGAAGGTTGCCACTGTGACCAGGATAACTGAGGTTCGGTATTTAAAGGGGAAGATTCAGCTTCTAATGCCAAATATAAATCTAAAGCTTTGGGGAAATATTGTTTAATAATTTCAGATCTATAGTTTGGAATTGATTTAGATTTTAATAAATTAGGTTGAATAATTTGATCATAGTTTGGATGAGATAAATCTAAGGTAAAATCTTTATTGATTTTATTAATAAACTCCTGGTTATTATCAATTAAATAATGAACATTAATTAATACACATTTAGCAGAGTTTTTACGATAAAATTCTAATATTTTTTGATTATATAAAATCCATGAATCAATCGCAAGTTGAGGATTTTGTTGAATTAAATCATCTGTTCCTCGACGATACAAAGAATCAACAACTTCCCAAGGGGAGCGATAGACAAAAATAAACTTAGCTTGGGGTATTAAGGTTTGCCAAAAGTTTAAGAATAATGTCGTGCGTGGATCTTTCCATCCCCAGAGATTTCGTTGAGATTTTCGGGTGATTAAGGTTTTAGCGGCTGTTACATATTCAGGTAAGATTTGTTTATGGGGTTGAATCATCCATCCCTCAATATTTAAGTTTTGCGATCGCAATACGGTTTGATGAAACTGGACGAACTCAACATCCTCAAAATGGCCCCTAATATTACCCGTATTAGCTCCAATTAATTGATCCCCTAAATAGACACCAGCTTCTTGCAAAATAGTAGCAATTAAGGACGTTCCTGAACGGTGCATTCCCGTAATTACTAATACCGTTGTATGGGGAGTCGTGACAATTCCTGGTGATGGCATTAATAACTCCGTACTAGGGGGAGAAGTTGGGACTGGGGAAGAACTAGAGATAGGAATTTGGGGTTCGAGGGAACGCAAAATATCAGATTCTCGCATAGATAGTCAGTGTTAATAATTTTACTGCTGTTAGAGTAAAACTTAAATTAATCTTAAGTTTTAGGCTTCGGCTTAAATTTAGCTTTATTAATTCTATCTTTAATGAAATGTATAGTCTCATTAAATTTTGTTTCAAAAGCCAGAAAACTTGAAAAATTTTACAGCACATCCCCAATAAGATGATATACTTAGTTTCAGATTGAATACATCTTCCAACTGTTTTAAGCCTTAAACCTTACTCGTTTTGACTTTCACAGGGTTCCCTCCTCCCCCACCCCAAATTTCTCACTGACCTGCTACTAAAATTGCTGAAACCGTTCTGCACAACAGGACGCATTATTCCTATTTAATATTTCTCTGCTCAATAAACTTCGTTGCGCTAGATAGTTTGTTGGGTTAGGGATGTTGCTGGCTATTAAATCTAATAGCCCAGACTCGACTTGCCTTTGTTAGATAATTGAGGACGAAAATATTATGCCTGATCTATATTATGAGGATAGCTTAGAATCTTCTGGGTACTTAGGATGGCCTGAAGGATGGAACTCCTACCCTAACTTGGTACTTCAGTCTGGGGATACCGATACATTTACCTTTGAGGTAGCATCAACGGGATATGTCGATGTCTCTCTCTATTCCGATGAAACTAGCGGGAACTTAGACTTTTCAGTAACCAACTCGAATGGAGAGGTGGAAACTACTTCTAATAATCTTGGTAGTTATTCAGAATATGGCTCTTTCTATTCTGATTACGGTGGAACTTATACAGTTGAAGTTACAGATTCAACGGGAGCAGGAAACTCGAACTACACTCTAACCTTGAATACACCTTCCTACTACGACAGCTATGACTATAGCTATCCCGATTATTCGTACTACGACATCTACGACTATAGCTATTCCGATTACTCGTACTACGACCCCTACAGCTATAGCTATTCCGATTACTCGTACTACGACCCCTACAACTATAGCTACGACTATAGCTACGACTATAGCTACGACTATAGCTACGACTATAGCTACGACTATAGCTATTCCGATTACTCGTACTACGACACCTACAACAGCTACAACAGCTACAACACCTACAACAGCTACAACACCTACAACACCTACAACAGCTACAACACCTACAACACCTACAACAGCTACAACACCTACACCAGCTACAACACCTACAACGACCCGTACTATTATACCAGTTACTACGATCCATACTACATAGATCCATACTACATAGATCCATACTGGTACGGCTCGACTACTATCACTAATGATGGTTTGTACAATTCAAGCCAAAGCACAGCATGGAATTTATCCATCGATAATAGTACGAGTTATTGCTACCAATCTAATCTAGCCATTACTGCTGGCGAAGAAGACTGGTTCAAATTTACTGTAGGAAATAATCTTCAAAGCGGAAGCTACTTATACCTGTCTTTCAACAGTTATGAAGAAGATCTCAACTTTGAGATTTTAAATCAGAGTGGCACTGTCGTGCAGTCAGGTAAAACCTGGAATTACGGTTACGAAAATGTTGACATAAGTACATTCACAGCCGGAACCTACTCCATTAAAGTCTATGGTAGCAATGAAGAAAACTATGGTTGGACAGGTAGTGGTAACTCAAACTACAGCATCAGTCTCTATAAACCCGAAGCTGCACTACCAGATCAATATCCCAGCAATAACAGCTTCGATACAGCCGGTGTTTTAACCCAATCAGTCACAGAGAATTTAATCACAGATAATGATTATTCAGACTGGTTCAAGTTCACCTTAAATAACGCTCCGGCTCCAGGGAATCAAGTTCGCCTAGATTTTCCATCTCTGTCTGGCGACCTGAATTTGTCGCTGTACAACCAAGACGGTTATCTGATCAATAGCTCCTACAATTGGTATACGGATCAGGAGGCGGTTGCCCTATCCTTCTTATCAGCCGGAACTTACTATGTCGAGGTGTCAGGACAAAATGACAGCACCTACAAACTAACCGTTGATGGACTGGGACAAACTTCTGGTTCCGGTGGTGGGACTAAACCTACGACGATTCCTCCCGATAAATACGATAAGTCTTCACCCTACAATAATGATCAAGCTAATGCTACTACACTGACCTTACCGACGAGTGGTGTGGTTAACGAAACCAATCTGAGTATTCACAACAACACTGATAAAGATTGGTTTAAGTTTGAACTGCCTGCTCAAGGGGAGCGGTTGGTAGGAAGTAGCCTAGGTATTAATTTACAGAACTCCCAAGGTGACTTAGACCTAAAACTTTACAATGCCAACAAAGTACAAATCGCTTCTTCAGAAACCTCCAATAACACTGAAACCATTAATTTAGATAGCCTAGCTGGAGGAACTTACTACGCTGAAGTCTATGGCTGGAACCAAGCCACCAACTCTAACTACAGCCTAACGCTGAACGCACCCCCGAAAACTACTACCACCCCAGATCAGCCTTCTAGCATTGAGGACGATCACTTTGAAGAGAATGATTTTATCGACGCTGCTAAGGATCTGAAAAACGATGGTAAAAATATTCCTTTGAGTCAGCTAGTTAGCAAATCGGGTGATGATGACTACTTCAAGTTTACCGTTCCTGATAAGGTCAAAGCGGGTAGCGAACTGAGTATCGCCTTTACCAATGCCGTTGCTGACTTAGACTTAGAACTTTACGATGCCAATCAACAACTCATTGATGGTTCCTGGTCATCGAATAATGGCGAAAGCATTGATATTAGTAGTCTAACCCCCGGAGAATACTATGCTCGTGTCTCCATGTGGAATGGTAAAGCCAGTGGTTACACCCTGAACGTTAACTTTGTAACCGATGAACCCTCCACTGTTCCTGGTGCCAATAGCCAAGATGATGATCCCTTTGAACAAAATGATTCTCTGAATGGTGCGACTCCCCTGGCTCCGGTCAATGGAGTGATCAATCAACAGAACTTGATAATTAAATCCGGTGATGATGACTACTTCCAGTTTGAGGTTCCTAATAGCTTAGAAGCTGATAGCGCTTTAAGTATTAGTTTCCAACACAATCAAGGAGATCTGGACTTAGAACTGTATGACTCTGATGGTCAGCCAGTAGGAAGTTCAGCAACGGTTGGGAACCAAGAAAGCATCAGCTTAGAAGGACTGGCGGCGGGAACCTACAAGGCTCGAGTGTTTGGGTATGGAGGAGCCAGTAACCCCAACTACAACTTAACGGTTACAGGATTAGGTGCTTCTAGTTCCACAACAACACCGATCTCTGGTGATGATCGCTTGGAAGAAAATGATACTCAACAAACTGCTTCTGAAGTGAAGTTAGAAACCAATGGTCAAGCCAACCTGGACAATCTAGTTATTAAAGCCAATGACCCGGATTACTTCAAGTTTGTCCTGCCAGATGTAGCCAATCGCTTACCGGGTAGCAATTTGAGTATTAATTTTACTCACAAAGATGGCGACCTAGATTTGGAACTGCTGGATGCTGCTGGAAACATCGTTCAAAGTTCTAACGGAGTTGGGAATGGTGAAAGTATTAACTTGGATGACTTAGCGGGCGGAACCTACTTTGCTAAAGTTTCGGGTTATGGAACTGCCGAGAATACCTATAGCCTGTCTATTCAAGCTCAGACCATTACCTCTAGTTCCAGTAACACCAGTAACAGTGGAGACGATAAATTTGAACCCAATGATAATCAAGCAGGTGCAACTGATTTAGCCAAAGAATTTGTCAACAAAACGGTTGCTTTACCTGGGTTACAAATTGTTGCTGAAAATGAAGATTGGTTTAAGTTTACAACCAATGCCAAAGGCGGCATTAACGACCAAGTTTCCATTGCTTTTGCATCCAAGAAAGATGGAGATCTGGATTTAGAACTGCTGGATAAGGATGGAAAAACCATTAGTATTTCAGAGGGCATAGAAAATTCAGAAACAATTTCTTTATCGGGTTTAGCAGCCGGAGAATATTATGCCAAAGTCTATGGTTACGGAAAATCCAGTAATCAATATACCCTGAACGTTACTGCTCCTGTTGAGGGTAAACCAACGAAGCCAGATCAAAGCAGCACTGAAACCTATGAACCGAATGAAACCTTTGGGGAGGCTAAACCTGTTCCAACGACTATTATCCGTCAACTTGGCTCTACCCCAACCTATGGCATTCAAGGTCTGAAGATTACACCGGAAGACGTTGCCGTTGATCCAACACTCCCACCCCCCCCTGATCAAGATTGGTTCAAGTTTACTTTGCCAGAACAAGGTCAAGTGGGCAATCAAGTTGCGATCGCCTTTAATAACGCAGACGGAGATCTGGATCTGCAACTTTATAATGCTGAGGGTAATATCCTGCGGGAATCCGCTGGAGCGGGAAATCAAGAAGTTATTGATCTGAATGGACTTTCCGCCGGAGATTATCTGGTGAAAGTGTTTGGTTATAAAGATGCCACAAACCCAGTCTACGATCTGGAGATTACCGCACCGATCCCGAAAACCAACAGTACCCAAAACACCACCATTGAAGCCGATCAATACGAAGAAAATGAAACCTTTGAGACTGCCAAAGACTTCCTGAATCGTAAACAAGTCGGTACTCTGGAGCAAAACTTTGCCGTATCGGGTCTGACCCTGCATAAAACCGACGACCAAGATTTCTTCCAGTTCAAAGCAGCCAAGACCGAAACCCTGAATCTGGCCGTTGACTTTAACCAAGACTTAGGGGACGTTGACCTGGAAATTTATGACGATACCCAAACGTTAGTGGCGGCATCGAAAACCAGTAACAGTCAAGAACAGGTGTCTTTTAAAGCCGAAAAAGACAAAACCTACTATGTCAGAGTCTTTGGTAATGATTCCACCAGTCCCGAATACAACATCAATATTACTTCCAGTGCGGGAGGAAATCAATCTCAGGTGGGCATTGCAGCCGATCGCTTTGAAGTCAATAATAGTCTGCCAACGGCGACGGAACTGCGAGAGTTGGTCTCAACCACAACAGGTTTGAGTCTGCATACGACCACTGACGAAGATTGGTTTGAGTTCACACCGAAAGCCGTAGGTACTAAAGACAATCAAATCTTTATCAACTACGACCCAGCCACTCCGTTAACTTTGGAATTGTATGACAAAGACAATAATAAACTCCAAACCGGAGCAACCGACGACGAGAAAGCAGGTTTCCAAAGCATTTCCTTAGACCAACTCGGAGATGGAACAACCAGCTACTACGCCAAGGTGTCTGGAAGTACCCCCGGCAACTATGAGTTAGGATTGAACGCCCCGGATGAAGCTCCCGTTACCCCCGATGAATGGACAGTGATGGTCTACATGGCGGCGGATAACTACCTCTCGGAAGAAGGGTTGATCGATATCAACGAAATGGAAGCGGTTGATCTGCCCGATAACGTGAATGTGGTGGTTCAATATGATGGTATCGAAAACGGAGATACCAAACGGGGTGCGATTCAACGGGACTCCAATACTTCTGTTGTTTCCAGTAAGCTGACGGCTGTGGATGAAGCCAATCCAGAACTCAATAGCGGAGATCCTCAAACCTTAACCGACTTTATTAAATGGGGTCAAGAAAACTACGCGGCAGATAAATACGCGGTGGTGGTTTGGGATCATGGTCGGGGTCTGAGTGGTGTGGCTTGGGACGAAACCAGTGGCTATGCGAATTTGTCCGTTAAAGAAGTCAGTCAAGCGATTAAAGACGCTGGTTTAGGATCTCAACTTGAACTGGTTGGTTTTGATGCGGGTTTGATGGGTGTCACCGAACAAGCCTACGAACTCAAAGATGCAACAAAAGTTGTCGTCGCCTCCCAAGAAACTGAACCCGCCCAAGGATGGGACTATACCGGATGGTTGAATCAATTGGCAAACGCTGACGGTCGTTTGGATACCGACCAAATGAGCAATGCCATCATTGACTCCTATGAAGCGTCTTATCAAGATTATTCAGAGGGAGGTCTGCAAACCCTCTCAGCAGTTCGGACACAGACTGATAACGGCAAAAAAACCGTCGGCGACGTGAAAACGGCTTTAGATGAGTTTGTGGATGAAGTTCTGGCGAATGCCTCTGAGGACGATTGGAAGGAAATTGTTCAGGCCCGCTCTTCCGCGACGGAATTTGCTATTCCTGAGCAACGAGACTTAGGAAGTTTCATGGATGCCATTGCCAACTCAGGCGTTACAGAAACCATTGCTGACAAGGCTCGGGCTGTGTCTGAAACGTTGGAACAAGCCGTGATTGACCAAGTGGACTTAGCGGGTGCTTCTGGTTTGAGTATTTATCTGCCTCCGATTACCGGATCTTACGATAAAGATACTTACAAAGCCGAAAACTACAGCTTTGTGGCTGACTCCAAGTGGGAAGACTTCTTAGCTGGTTTGACTAGCGATCGCACCCGTGCGGCTGACCGGAGTTTACGGATTTCTGCCGACTATGCAGAAACTTGCGATGTCAGTGGCAATGTTCTCAGTAACCAAAATAACGATTCTTCTAGCACTGCCTTTGATCTCGGTCTGGTGGTGGGCGAAGCCCGTGCGTTAACTGACCTGACTCTCGATAATCTCTATAAACCCGATCCCGCAGATCCCGAAAATTCCGATAAACGCAAATCCGACGTTGACTACTATCGGTTTGAGATTGCAGATAAGGGAACAGACGCGAACAAAGTCTTCTTAGAATCGACGGTAGAAAACCTGAAATTGGAACTGTTCAAAACTAAAGAAGATGGCAGTTTGGGTTCGAAGGTAGCTTCCTCGACCGATCCCGCTAACCCAGAAGTGAGTTTGAAAGATCAGGAGGCGGGAACCTACTATGTGAAAGTCTCCGTTAATGGTTCTCCCACTGATGCGTTTAACCCTGAATACAGTCTGACGGTTCATGCACCGGATGAACCTGCTGCGGCACCGGTAGATCCGACTGTCCCTGAAGAACCCGCTCCTCCAGGAACGCCTCCTGCATCTACACTTAAAGTGAAAGATGCTCTCGAAGGTAGTGGCGATAATAACACTCCTGCTAAAGCCAGCGATTTAGCGAACTTATCCAATGTCACTGATTCTTGGAAGATTTCTACGGTGTCTTTGACTGAGGGCGATGTAGACTGGTACAAGATTAGTCCAGAACGGATCTCGGAACTGGCAGCTAATGGTGTTACCGTTAAATTCGATAAAACCGAAAGCAATCTGGATCTGGAAATGTACATGATCCCTGAAGATCTGGATTTATCGAAGATCAAACCTGAAGACCTGGATCAATATCGTGTTGATGAGTCCAAAACCACTGATCGGGATTATGAAACTATCAGTTTCTCTAGTGACTCAGCAAACAAAAAAGATGAGGTAACAGGTGAAATCGTTCAGAACAACATCTTCGTCAAAGTCTTCCGCAATGAAGAATCCACAACCGCTAGCACTTCCAATTATGAATTGACTGTTCTGCGTCGGGAGTTGGATATTGATGGGAATGGTGAGGCTAACATCTCCAGTGATGGCAAGATTTTACTCAAGTATCTGTTTGCACCAGAGTTGGGAATTGACCTAAATAATCAGCAATTCTCCGACCAACTGACTAACCTGAGCAAAGGAGATCGTACCTATGGTGATCAGATTACTAAGTATCTGGAAGCTGCTCCCTATCTTGACGTTGATGGGGATGGTAAGGCTAACATCTCCAGTGATGGCAAGATTGTACTCAAGTATCTGTTTGCACCAGAGTTGGGAATTGACCTAAATAGTACTGGCTTCTACAACCAACTAGCCACCTATATTGGCCAAAATGCGACTCGCAAAACAGGTCAGGAAGTTAAGGAATTCCTCGACATTTTCTTCACTGATCAAACGGGTTTGAACAGTACGGGGATTTAGCAATCTCTGAACTGCCGAAGTGATCAAGATTAACGGTAGATCGGGAAATTAGAAACGACATCTAAGAACTATAAAATCTTTGAGTTGGGTTTTTCTATCCCCGATCTATCATTGATCTTGAATAGAAGGATTTTTATAAAAGATGAAAACTCATGCGACCGCTTTAACCGTTTCTTAATTATCAGTGAAATTCTATCCTCTCGATTTGTTTGTTTAGAAAGAATAAAACTTAGAGGGTAATTATTGTTTTAAATTTAATCACTTTACAATCCTATTAATTACTTCAAAAAAATTTATATTTTATTGGAACTTTTTATTCAGATTTTGAATCAATAAAGTGTATATTAATCAATAGGATGTGTAATATTTCTTTAAGCCTTAATAAAAAATAAAGAGAAAAAGAAAATATTACATCCGTTGATTACTTATGCTGTAATTTTGCTTTTCAGCGAATTTGAGGAATTAGTAAATGGTAGAACAAATCGTTAGTCCAAACCCAACTTCTTTAACAACATCTCCCGGGCAAAATATAAGCTTTGATGTTACCTATCAAACTTCTGATGGTAGTAAACAAAATGCTGACAAGTTTGGTGTGAGTCTTTATTATGATGATCGAGAACTGACTTTGGTGGGTGAGCCTAATTTTAACCCCGATCTAGATAAAAATACAAACTTGGCAGGTTTTTTCGTACCGCAACTTGATACAGCCAATACCGATAACGACCCCAATACGAATCAACAATTAATCTTTGGTTGGGCTGCTGTCGATAATAACTGGCCTGTTAATACTGTTACCTATCCAGTTAATTTATTTGGCATTGCATTTCAAGCCACAGATATTTTTGATGGAACAATAATTAACTTCACCCCAAAACCAGACTCAGGTAATGGATTTACATCTCCGATACCATCACCTCTTAATGTTACTCTCACCCAAGCTACTCCTGCGGGAATTACCGTAGCCCCCACCACCGGATTAACTACCGATGAAACAGGTAAAACAGCTACCTTTACGGTGAAATTAGACACTCAACCCACGGCAGATGTCACCATTCCGGTCGTGAGTTCCAACACCGCAGAAGGAACAGCCACTCCTACGAGCTTAGTCTTTACGGCTGCTAACTGGGATACTGCCCAAACCGTTACAGTAACAGGTGTAGCCGATAATATTGTTGATGCAGATCAAGCTTATACAATTCAACTACAAGCTGCTACCAGTACCGATGCTAACTATAACGGGAAAGATGCAACGGATGTCTCTGTTACGAATACTAACGTTGATGTTGCCGGAATTACCGTAGCCCCTACCACCGGATTAACTACCGATGAAACAGGTAAAACAGCTACCTTTACGGTGAAGTTAGACACTCAACCCACGGCAGATGTCACCATTCCGGTAGTTAGCTCCAACACCGCAGAAGGAACTGTAGCCCCAGAAAGCTTAGTCTTTACCTCAGCTAACTGGAATACAGCCCAAACCGTTACAGTAACAGGTGTAGCCGATAATATTGTTGATGCAGATCAAGCTTATACAATTCAACTACAAGCTGCTACCAGTACCGATGCTAACTATAACGGGAAAGATGCAACGGATGTCTCTGTTACGAATACTAACGTTGATGTTGCCGGAATTACCGTAGCCCCTACCACCGGATTAACTACCGATGAATTTGGTAAAACAGCTACCTTTACAGTCAAATTAGATTCTCAACCCACAGCCGATGTCACCATTCCGGTCGTGAGTTCCAACACCGCAGAAGGAACAGCCGCTCCTGCCAGCTTAACCTTTACCTCAGCGAACTGGAATACCGCCCAAACCGTTACGGTGACAGGTGTAGCCGATGGTATCGTTGATGCAAATCAAGCCTATACAATTCAACTGCAAGCTGCTACCAGTACCGATACCAACTATAGTGGCAAAGATGCCACGGATGTCTCTGTTACAAATACTAACGTTGATGTTCCTATTAATGTTGGGCCTTCAGCCGGAATTACCGTCAGTCCCACCACCGGATTAACCACCAGTGAATCCGGTACAACAGCTACCTTTACGGTGAAATTAGATTCTCAACCGACGGCAAATGTCACCATTCCAGTAGTTAGCTCTAACACCGCAGAAGGAACAGCCTCTCCTGCCAGTTTAGTCTTTACTGCTGCTAACTGGAATACAGCCCAAACCGTTACGGTGACAGGTGTAGCGGATAATACTGTTGATGGGGATCAAGCTTATACCATTGAACTGCAACCTGCTGTTAGTACCGATGCTAACTATAAGGGCAAAAATGCCACGGATGTTCAGGTTACTAATACCAATGTTACGTCTGAAATAACCCTGAATACCGACGAAATCGATACCTTGCAGGGTGGAGAAGGTGCAGATACATTTGTCCTGACAGGTACTCCCCTAACCAAACCCTCCATTCCTTCACCTACAGACTTTACCGAAGATCAACCCAATCAACTCTTTGGGACTGACAATGATGATGTGATTATCGGCAGTAGTGGGAATGAAACCTTGCTGGGTTTCAAAGGTAATGACTTCCTGAATGGAGAAGGAGGCGGAGATGAACTGTTTGGAGGTGTGGATAACGACACCCTCGTTGGTAGTAGTAGTGATGAACTCCTCTATGGCAATAAAAATAGTGATTTGGTCTTTGGTGGAGAGGGTCTTGATACTCTCTATGGCGGTCAAGACGATGATACCCTGACAGGCGAAAGTGGCAGTGACCTGGTATTAGGAGATAAGGGAGATGATGTTCTCTATGGTCTAACTGACTTGGGTTACACTCTGATTTCAGACTTCACCCCCAATGAAGATGTGATTCAACTCACAGGAAGTGCAGATAACTATCGTTTGACCGATGCACCCGCAGGTACGGGTGTTGGCACCGGAATCATCCGTATTGATGATCAAGGAAATCAGCAATATATTGGTGTGATTGAAGGAGTATTGATGTCACAAACAAGTTTAACCACTAGCAACTTCTTCCAATTTGTTTAGCTTTTGAGGAGGTTTGGGGGAGCTACAAATAAATCCCCCCTGTAGAGACGTTGCATGCAACGTCTCTAGGGTTAAGGGGATCTGATCAAAGCTGTAATCAGGGCTTTTTGGCGTTAAGTTGACGGACTTTTGGCACATCTCGCCCCAGGAGATGAATTGGATTTTAAGTCATTTCTACAACTGATTTAGACTAACTATAGCGCTACTTGAAGAGGGAACAGGGAACAGGGAACAGGGAACAGTAAGAATTGAAAGGGTTTCAGGGTTTAAAAATGTCCTAACCGTAATGCGTAGCGCTATATAACATTTAACTAGGTTAAATTCAATTTAAGTTTTAATCTTGTCCAAATCGATACAATTTTATAACGCAAATATTTAAACCCAGCTTTATATAATCGTTTAAAATCATAATCAAATAAAATAGCCATCATATCTTCTAAAGATAAATCTTTGAGATAGGATACCCCTTTATCAATAGACTGATCACTATATTTTAAATATTTACTTAATCCCATTTGTTCTGACCAGTTCCAAGTTCTAGCATAGCTCTGTCGAATTTCTTGACGATATCCGGCAAAATCTGTTATTTTTCCGATCAGATAATCTTGAATATATCCACAAGCAATATTAGCATTTTGCATTCCATGACGAATCCCTTCTCCTCCTAACATATTCACCATTGAAACCGCATCCCCAATGGCAATAATATTATCATTATAATAAATATCTTCTAACCCACTACAATATTTTAACATTCCTCCATGATAGTTAATGACTTTATAGGAAATTCCCCCTAAATACTCTGTTAATAATAACTCCACATAGGAACGTAACGTTTGAGTTTCATTTACCCATATGTGGGAACGATTTAATTGAGCAGAACCCACTTTTAAGCGATTATTTGCCATCGGAAAAATCCACGAATACCCCCTTGGCATCCACCGATGACCTAAAAAGAAAATTAAATCTTGAGAATACTGTTGATAATCAATTTTTGAAAGTTCAATTAAATATTCTATTCCTGTCCCCGTTAAATAATTCGGTTGCGGTTCTTTTTTATTATACATGACTGCCCTAGCTGGGCCTGTAGCATCGACTAAGATTTGCGTTTCTACCTGAATAATTTCTCCCGTAGACCTTTTTTTAAATTCAACAATCGTATTCTGATGATTTTTAATATACCGAAGATAACGACATCCCATCCAAACTTTCCCGCCTTGGCTTTTAACTTCTGTAGCTAAAAATTCCCGTAATTTAGCAAAATCAAAAACAGCCCCCAAAGGAGTTGGAGACTGCCATTTCTGATGAATATTCGTTGTAACAATCACTAAATTTTGCCAATAACTCCCGATAACAGTTTCCGGTAAATTGAATTTTTCCAAGGTTTCTAAAGGCGTAGCGGCACTGGAAAAATCATTTTTAGAAAAAGTTTCATGTTGTTCAATTAATAATACCCGTTGACCGACTTGGGTGAGTTGTCTTGCACATTGACCTCCTGCTGGCCCCGCACCAATGACCACAACATCGAAACATTCCATAAAAATCTCCAACAACTTTTGGGAACTCAGTATCTTTAGATCTGAGAGGAAAAACGAGCTTGCGGTTTTAACCGCCTACCCGCTATAATGATTATATCCTTAGCGGAAAGTCAAAATGCTTCTCACTTAAGTAAACACACAAGTAAGCTGGATGAGTTAATCGGACAGTTTAGAGGCTGTTTGGCACAGCCTTTAAGGGTTAATCTCTTTTAAGAATCCTCGTCGCTTGATTCGCGAGGAGTGTCAACTGGATAAAATCTCAATTTTAACGAGCTATTCTAGTTTAACAAATTAGGGTTAATTTAATCTGAGGCTTTGGGGTAGATGCACAGAGGTCTATAACAATGTGCAAGGTTCAATTTTTAGGACTGATTTCAGCTTTTTGTTGAGGACTTTCTAATCGATTGACACCGGACGAAGAAGGCAATATAATAGCATTGAAAGCCGGAACTTGACAGGTGCTTATATTGGCTTTAGGTAAGCAAGCAATGGGTTGAGTTGCCAAGGAAGGAATCACAACAAATTCCCCTTCTAAAACAAAATCATCAGCATTTAAAACTACCCCTAAAATTTCCTGAGTGGATTTAATTTTAATAACGGCATCATCTGACCGTCCATCCTGATCAAAATCCATCAATTCTGTATAGTCTAAATCATCTTCACTAATGCCATCGGTTAAACCAATTTTATCTCCATCATGGAACCAATCAAAATTAGAAATCACCGAAACATTAGACAAATCATTGGTCGCATCTTGAGTTTTGAGGATAAATACATCGGTATTCCCATTACTACTGGGTGTTTGCGCTGTTCCTGGCATGGGAATAAATAAACTAATCAGGAAGGGAAAAATAGTGGCAATTAAAAAGGTGCGAACTCGGCTTGAAATCATACATTTTCCTAATGCTTTGATTTCAATCTACGCAGGGGTTTTATTGCTTTCTGACCGATGAGTGCTACTATTCTAAGTTCTACAGTGCTCAAGGGGTTTTATCAGGGTCTAGGAAAAGGGAAAACCCTGATGTTGCTTGAGTTTGTTAGGATTTCAGATGGGTTATGGGTTGATGAGGAAGTAGACACTTGGAAAATTGGAAAATTTGACTTTACATTTCTATAGATTGATCAACGACCGTTTAATATTATTAATAGTTTTTTTACAAAACATTAGCAGAAAAGGGAGGGTTATCATCTTTATTTAGGGTTCTAAAAAACCCTGACTGAACCCCCCCCTACATCATTATTTGTGCCGGATGAATTCGTAAATGGCTAAATAATCCGTTCCCGGTTGGTTCCAAGAATAGTCATAATTCATGCCTTGAATTCTCAATTTTTCAAATTCATCAGGATAGTAATTCCAAAGCCCAATAGCGCGATCCATTGCTGATTCTAAGGCTTGAAAATCGGTGTAATTGAAAACATAACCATTGCGTTCTTCCGGTGTATGATATTCGTCATAATCTCGATCAAAAACGGTATTTACTAAACCACCAACCGCGCGAACAACGGGAACAGCCCCATATTTTAACCCAATCATTTGAGTTAACCCGCAGGGTTCATAATTACTGGGAACTACAATAATATCGGCGGCTGCATAAATTAAATGGGATAATTCCTCATTAAACCCTAGTTCTAAATGACAATCTGGGTTATCATTTAAAAAGTTCTTTTCATGCCAAAACCAAGAGTTAATACTCGCTTCTGTTGCCGATCCTAATAACACAAATTGAGCTTGTCGATGCAGAGCATAATAAATGGCATGATGAACCAGATGCACCCCTTTTTGATCGTCTAAGCGACCAATATAACAAATGAGGGGTTTATCTTCATGACTTAACCATAACCGTTCCCGTAAAGCTTTTTTATTCTTTTGTTTTCCTTCTAAAGTTTTTGGCGTATATTGTTCAGGAATAAATCGATCAACTTCCGGGTTCCAAACTTCATAATCAATCCCATTTAATACTCCACCAAATTTATGTTGATGTAGTTCTAGGGTATGTCCTAACCCATAACCAAATTCACCATAATGGGCTTCCCAAGCATGGTTAGGAGAAACCGTTGTTACAAAGTTAGAGTAAACAATTCCCCCCTTCATAAAATTCAAGCCAAAGGGGTTAAAATTATCGCGTAAACGGTCATATTCAAAATAGTAGGATTCTCGGTTTAATCCCGTAGCCCAAAGGATATTTGTGCCAGCAATTCCTTGATGTTTAAAGTTATGGATGGTATAACAAACTCGGATATTTTCCATGCCATGATATTTGTACATTTCATACAACATGACTGGAATTAAACCCGTTTGCCAATCATGACAATGGAGAATATCAGGACGTTTTCCAGATTTAAGTAAAAACTCTAATGCCGCTTTACTAAAAAAGGCAAATCTCAGATAATCATCGACACAACCATAATAACAACCTCGGTCAAAGAAATGATCCTCGGAGTGAGGTTCAATAAAGAAGCATAACCGTCCATGAACCCAACCACAAAAAACAGTGCAGTGTATCGCCCCATCAAACCAAGGTACATATAAATCTTGATAGGCTTCATGAAGTCCCCATATTTGGTCATACCTCATGCAGTCGTACTTGGGCAATATAATCTCAATGGTATGACCCCGCAGTTCTAACTCCCTACTGAGTCCGTACACAACATCGCCTAAGCCTCCCGCTTTGATGACTGGGGCACATTCAGAGGCAATTTGTACGATGTACATCCTGTTTCCTCACTCCAAACCGTGATGTTTTGTCTCCCCCATAGTAATCAGGTTGGCTACAATAGTAAACCCCTGAAGGATGATTTTTTTCGAGGGATTGCAGGCCAGAAACCGGGTTTGTTAAGCTCTCTTTCGGTGAAGGTACAAAGATCACGACAGAAATCGGGTTTCTTAAGAGTAAATCAGTAGAGTGGTGGTCAGAAACCGGGTTTCTTAAGCTATCTCTCGGTGAGGAAACAAAGATCACGACAGAAACCCGGTTTCTTAAGAGTAAATCAGTAGAGTGGTGGTCAGAAACCGGGTTTCTTAAGCTATCTCTCGGTGAGGAAACAAAGATCACGATAGAAACCCGGTTTCTTAACGCTCTTGTTAGGGGTCAGAAACCCTGTTTCTCAAGTCATCTTTATTATGTTATAATATTACAAATTTATTAACATCTATGGTAAATAAGTTTTGTTAATAGCATCTTTAATCTCGTCTAGGCTAACATCTGCCTGATCTGATTTTGCATAGATTAGCAGAAGCAAAATTAATTCAGGTGAAACAACTTGATAGATCACCCGATAGCCACCACTTTTGCCTGTGGGAATATCACTATTTTTGGCTCGAACTTTAAAAACAGCTAAGTCTATACCAGAGAGTTGATCGCCGATAAAATTTCCAATCTGTAGCTGCTCAATAATCGGCTGAATATCAGATTGAATTTTTCGATAACGTTTAGTTAATGCTTTTAGACGGCGTAGGAAGGGTAATGTAAAGCGAACTTCTATCATCAATTTAGACAGTGGTATCTTCCCAAAGTTGTGATATTGGAAAGGTTTGTCCTGCTGTGGCAAGTTGCATAGATTCTTGTAGGTCAGCTAATATTTGGGCTTTTGGTTCTTGTTCATCAATCCAAGCTAAACCACTAACAGGATCAGAGTTGATTGTATTCATAAGTTGTTGCCAAAGTTCAACAGGAACAAGAACATCGGTTGTTTCGCCATCGGCATTGGTGACATAACGAATAAGATGTTCAATTTGTGCGATCGCCATAGGTTTAACCCTCTTATCATGATCTTATTGTAGAGATGGAACTGTCAGCATATTGCTAACGTCCAGATTTAGAAAAATCAGGAAAAATTATCTATTATAGGATTATACCATAAGATCATAAAATAATGCTATAATAGAAAAAAATTATCAATATTTATAGTGAGTTATTATGCCCTCTTTAGAAGTTCGTGAATTTGCCGAAAAAATCAATCAATTATCCCTTGAGGATAAACAATGGTTATTACAAGAATTAATGCAACAAATTACTATTTCTAACGATTCTGATATAAACCCATCGAATTCTTTAACGAATGACGTTAAAAAGACATTTAATATTACTCCTGCTGTCCCAGGAAGCGGTTATACTGATACAACAATCAGCCATGATCAGATATTAGCGAATACCTTATTAGGTGAGCCATGATTACCCCGTATGGAAATTCAATTAATGATAGGTGGTCAGAAACCGGGTTTCTTAAGCTATCTCTCGGTGAGGAAACAAAGATAACGATAGAAACCCGGTTTCTTAAGATTTATTGCTAAGGTAAACCAGTACAAGGTAAACTAGGCGGTGGTTGTGCTTCTCCTGGCTGAGGAAAATAAGGTTGACTATTGATTAAACATAGATCTTTTGGACACTTAGGCTCAGACCATCCATTCCCTTGCCCACGACATTTTGCATTTTCAGGTATAATAATTACATCTCCTTGGTTTGGACATGGAGCCCAGCGTGATGACGCATAATAAAAACACAGAACTTGGCCTGTGTCGGGATTAGTGTAAGTTTGGGAGGCAATTCTCTGATTCCAGGGACTATCCCCAGACTGTGCTATAATACTAGGGTTATTCCATTTGAGAATAATACTTGTATGATTAGCATTAATTCTAGGGGTTTCGGGTAGATTAGCATTAGCATTTTGGGTTCCTTTAATAACAGCCCCACCTAATGCTAAAGCACCACTGAGTAATAAAATGATGGCTTTTTTATTCATTGATTTCTTCCCCACTAACGAGTAGGAACGCCATAATTACTTCTAGTTTTAGATACCTTTATTCTAAAGTCTGCTTTAAAAATTAATCCGGGGAAAAAAACGGATTTTCACGGGAGTTTTATTACAAAATATTGAGCAAAAACACAGAAAAGTTAGGAAAAATTGGGATCAAGATCAGCTATAATTCTCGAAACCTTTATCCTATATACATTCGATGGATGTAAATGAAGTGTTACAATTTGTAGATCGTGTTGTTTTTGAACAAACTGGAAAACACCTTGATGATGTTCAAAGGGCTATAGTTGAAGGAACTTGGCAAAGACAAACTTATGATAATATTGCCCATGAGTGTCATGTTAATAAAAATTATGCTAGTGATGTCGGGGCTGAATTATGGCAACTTTTATCTCAAGCATTGGGTGAAGATATTAAAAAAACTAATTTTCGTTCTACATTAGAAAGAGTTTATATTAAATCATCACAAGTTATTGGTTTAGGAAATCATCATAATTTTCATTTTTGTACACAGACTTTTAATCAGCATAATACTAATAATCGAGAAACTAATATAAAATCTCAATCACCTTACTATGATTTAACCTTAACTCCTAAAATTATCAATTTTTATAATAGAAAATCAGAACTTAAAACCCTTTTGAGTTTGATATTAGATAATAATATTCGTTTAATTTCAGTTTTAGGATTATCTGGAATAGGGAAAACGACTTTAGTTAAAAGATGGGTTGATTTGAATTTAGATGAATTTGAGGTAATTATCTGGAAAAGTTTAAAATATCCTAAACTTTTAGAATTATTGATTGATGATTTATTGAATACTTGTAAGCAAGAATTAAAAGTAACTAGAGATGACAACTTAAAACAATTATTTGATGTTTTCACGGATAAAAAATGTTTGATTATTCTTGATGATGTTCATCATATCTTTACCAGGGGTGAATTTTCTGGACAATATCAAAGTGTTTATCAAGATTATCAAAACTTTTTTAAACTGATCACAGAAACAGAACATCAAAGTCATCTAATTTTAATCAGTCAAGAACAATGTGCAGAAATGGAATGTTTGGATGAGGAATTATATCCGATAAAAGCTTTAAAATTATCGGGTTTAGAGAATGGGGAAATTTTGTCAGGGATGGGATTAAAAACAGATCAGGATAGCGGCTTGAAATTGATTGAAAAATATCAAGGAAATCCGATGTATTTGAAAGATGTTGCTGTTTTAATTAAAGATGTTTTTGATGGGAATGTGGCTGAGTTTTTAGCTGAGGATAGTTTGGTCATTACGAAAGAAATGCGATCGCACTTTAACCAATTATTCAACAGACTTTCACCCGTTGAACAGAAAATTGTTGTAGAATTGAGCAAATTTGATCAACCTGTATCCAGAGAAGAGTTAAGACAGCATTTAGATTTGTCCTCAATAGACTTAATTAATGGGTTACAATCTTTACAGCAACGGTATTTAGTTAGTAAAATTAAAACTGATCCAATTTTGTTTAATTTGTCTTTACTTTTTCAAGAGTACCTGAGAACAATAGAAAAAAATTCTATTAATCCCTAATTTATGTAACCCTAAAAATTTTAAAATTAATAATCATTCTAACGATATTTCATCAGCTAAAACTGGATCATCCTTGGGTGGATGTCTTTCTGCAATTAAATCAGCAGCACGAATATCAATAATTCTATTTCTATTTAATTCTAATAATTGTACAGTAGCACGTCCTATCGATGTTAAGCCAATAATATAAAGTTTATCTATCGACCAAATAAAGTGATCTTTCCAAGTATGTAAACGGGGATTAAATAAAAAAACTTCTGAATTTGATTCTGGATCAATAGCCTTAATTTTATTCGATTTTTTACGGTTACAATGGAAACAAGCTAAAGCCAAATTATCAAGAGAGTTTGCGCCACCTTGCTCAATGGGAATAATATGATCAATCGTAAATTGAACATATTGCCATTTTTCGGAAGCATGACAATATTCACATAAATATTTGGCTCGTTTGCGAACTTCTTCAGAAGTATTTTTATTCATATTTTAATAATTTAAAAGCTGTCAATACTTCTCCCTAAATTTGACTTAAATACAGTAAAGATTGCGAATTGTCCGATTTACTAAACTTAAATAATCATCTAATTCTTCATAAGCATCTAACTCTTTTTCTTCTTCGATAGTTAATACTGCTTGCTTTTGTTTCTCAAGTAAAGTTTCAATTCTACTTTGAATATTTTCAGAAGCACGAAAGATAGTAATTCCTTCTATTAAACTAATGCTAATTATTCCTTCTAAGGAAAAATTTTCAGGTAAAGTTTCAAGTTTGGGTAAAGTTAAATTTTGCATGATTTAAACTGAATTCAAGTATATAATAGCTATCTGACTTTGTACTCTTTTAACCTATTATAGCATGGCTTTTAATGCCATGCTATAATTGGATCTCAGCTTTCCTGTTACTGTTCCCTATTCCCTATTCCCTATCTATCGTTAAGGTTTAAAACCAACAGCTTCAGAAATAGATTTTAACCCATATTGATCTAATTTCTGTAAGAGTCCTTCTAATATTCTTTTTACCATTCCTGGCCCTTCATAAACCCAACCCGTATACACTTGAATTAAACAAGCCCCTGCGGTGATTTTTTCCCAAGCATCATCGGCGGTAAAAATTCCCCCAACGCCAATAATGGGTAACTGTCCTTGGGTATTTTGATAAATCCAACGAATCACTTCTGTAGACCGTTTCTTCAGGGGTGCGCCACTAATTCCCCCCGCTTCTTCAGTAATATAACTTCCAGTTTGGGGTAGCCATTGAGTTTTTAATCCCTCCCGTTTTATGGTAGTATTCGTCGCAATAATTCCGGCTATTTTATGAGTTTGAGATAAATGAACAACATCGGCGATCGCATCCCATTCTAAATCCGGTGCAATCTTAATAAAAATTGGTTTATTGTCTGTATTTTCCATTTTCAAACCCTCTATAATTTTACTTAATTGTTCAGCATCTTGAAGCGATCGCAATCCGGGGGTATTAGGAGAAGAAACATTCACAACAAAATAATCTCCATAATTCTTTAACAATTTAAAACTCCCTAAATAATCTTCTGCGGCGGCTTCTAACGGAGTAATTTTAGATTTTCCTAAATTAATTCCAATAGGAATCATCAATTGTTGTTGGCGTTTTTCTTGTAATCGTTGCGCCAATATTTCCGCCCCTAGATTATTAAATCCCATGCGATTTAAGACCGCTTGATCTTCAACTAATCGAAATAATCGAGGTTGCGGATTTCCCGGTTGCGGATGGAGGGTAACAGTCCCTAATTCTGTAAATCCAAATCCCAAACTTTGCCAAATTCCCGCCGCGACCCCATCCTTATCGAAACCCGCCGCTAAACCGACAGGGTTATTAAACGTTAAACCCCATAATTTCTGCTGTAAACGGACATCTTGTAAACAAAATGAGGGTCTAAGTTGAGATTCTACCCAATTTATCGGAGACTGAGACTGATTTTGGTCAATCCAACTCAAGAGTTGTAAAGCTCGATGATGTGCCCATTCGGGGTCAAGCTTTAATCCATAGAATAAAAGGGGTCTAACAGTGCTACGGTAAATATCCAAGATCGTCTCCTCTGCTTATGTCCAGAACGCTAAAACTCAAGGGTTTCCTAAGTCCTGATTGTCAAATTTTAATTTAATGTATTTTTTGAGCAAAATCGTGAAAGACTAAGGGTAAGATGGGATGAGAAACCAGATCAACGGGGAAAGTATTTTTTTACCTTATCCCAGAACATTGCATTTGTTGAAGATCTCCATTAAATTTTTAATTTTAAACCTAAATTAAAGTATACGGTTTGGGAGTTTATTATGGGTCTATCCGAAGAATCGATCGCATTAGATCAACCCATCATGACATTAGGGCGTGTCCTCCAGACCCTACAAGATGAAGATAACGTTGATGTTTTAATCGAAACCACTTTAGACTATATCAAAACCGAGTTTAACTATAGTTTAATTTGGATTGGTTTATATGATCGTTTAGATCATCGCCTCCTGGGAAAAGGAGGAATTATACCCACCGAAGATTCTTGGTTACTCAAACAAAGATTTATTTTATCTCCGGGAGATTTACTCGAACAAGTTGTGATTGAATTGCGACCTGTGGTTGTTCCTGATTTAAGAGAAGAAACCCGTGCGGGGGAATGGCGAAAAGCAGCCCAAGCTTTTAATATTCAGGGCTCAATTTTATTTCCCATGCGCTACAAAGATCGGTGTTTTGGTGTAGCTTTATTAGGATCAAGTGAGTGGGGAATTTCTCCGAGTTCAATGGAAAAAGAACTGATTTCAATGGTATTAGGAACCTTAGCCACTTCTTTATTCCAAATTGAAACCACTTGGATGTATCAACAAACCAAACGACCTGATCAACCTTTTTTTAAACTGTTAACTCAATTTAGAACACTGAATACCTTAGATCGCTGTTTAGAAGTCGCCGTAGAAACCACCCATGAATTTATTGAACCTACGCGCACAAATGTTTATTGGTACTATCGAGAAGGACGGTATTTTTGGCGACGGGCGAGTAATCAACAAAAAATGCCCGGTATCAGTTTAATGAAACAAGCTGCTTCTGGGGTAACGGTACAAGATTTAGGGGAATTTTATCAAGCTTTAATTTCCGATCATTTAGTCTCTATTGGCGAGTCTTATAGTTCGTTAAGAGCCGATACAACGGAACGATTAATGGAGAAAATTCGCGCTCGATCTTTATTAGCTGTTCCCATTCTTTTTAACCAAGAAATGTTAGGATTTATTGCCGTTGAAGGACAACATCCTCGGATTTGGCAAGAAAATGAAAAACAATTTTTGCGAGGGGTTGCTCATTTGATTTCCTTAACTGCACCCTTAGCTGAAATGGAAGCCAAAATTCGACAAATTGAACTCGATCAATCCCTAACAGCTAAAGTTACCCGTGCAATTGTAGATGATCAAGATTGGCAGTTTTCTTTAAAAACTACAGCAAATCTTTTGTGTCAACGATTAAATGCGGGGCGGTTTTTATTAATTAAATATCAACCGGAAACCGAAGACTTTAAGATTCTTTATCAACATTATCCGTTAAATCGAACGGCTATTCCTTCCCCTTTAAATGCGCTTACTTATCAAGATTTGCAACGCTTTAAAAATCAAACTGAAATCTTAGTGGTTGAAAATTATGAGGAAGATGAAAAATTAAAATCCTGGCGAACTCAGCTTCGAGATGCTGGAGTGCGATCGCTGATGTTGTGTCCGGTTAATGGTTATATTACAACCGGAAAAAATCAACAGCAAAAAGTTCCCCAAGAATTATTAGTAATTGGTCATGAATCTCCTCGAACTTGGGATCGAGCCGAGCAGGAATTAGTTAAAATTGTTGGCCAACAATTGAGCGTTATTTTACATCAATGGCAACTTAATCAACAAATTCAATCTGACGAAGATTTTAATCGAGTTTTAGAGGATTGTTGGTTAACCTTACAAAAAACCGACCAATTACCATCTATAGAACAACAATTTACCCAAGATATAGCCCAATTATTACAAAGTCCTTTAGTTGTATTATTAACCTGGATTGAAGGTTCAAAAAAAGCTAAAATTGTCAGTTGTGTGGCGCGTCAAGCAACTCTATCAATCAACACAGAACGATTAATTACGGTAGCTAAAGATCCTTTAATTCAACACGCTTTATCAACGGAAGAATTATTTTGGTGGCCTGTACAAGAATTATCAGCTTATACTCGACAATGGTTTACCAGTTCCGTTGATAAAATATTAGTAACTGCCCTTCGCACAGCCAAGAATCATCAGCCGACAGGTCTTTTAATTATTGCTGATCCAGAGCAAATTCATGATGAATCTCATATCTCTTTAACCATGTTGAATTTGTTAGTCATGCAATTTGCTTGGTCACGGCGCTATTTACGAATTCAAGACACGTTAAAAACCCAACATGAAGAATTACAATGGCTGAATTGGTATAAACAACGGCGCTTAGAAGAATTATATCGAACCGTAGGCGGAGGACTGAAACAATTAAGCGAATTAAATAATTCTCCGTTTCAAGGTTCTGATCCTCAGAAAACCCAACTTTCCCATTTACGTTATCAACAATTATTACGTCAGATGGGCAATGCTTTAGCTTCTACGAGTTCTTTAATTAAACAAGAACAATGGCGACTTCATCATCACCATGATATTGTTCCAATTACGAATTTATTACGATGGGTACGGGAACGATTAAATGCTATTATTCGCAATAAACAAATCCAATTTATTGTCAAACAAGAGGGGAATTTTAATGTCATTGGAGATCGGATTAAACTAGAACTGGTTTGTTATGAAGTTCTATTAACAACCTGTCACCGTTCTGAACCTGGAGGCATGATTGAGGTTGTTAGTCGCCTTTGTACTGATCATGAATTAGAGCTTTTTATTACAGATTATGGTAAAATTAACCCGCAACTGATTATTGAGTTAAAAATGGGTTCCCATCCCGATTTACTAGCTCCCTCTCTGTTAACGTCTTCTCCGGGTCAACAGCTTTTAATTTGTCAACAAATGTTAGAAAAAATGGGGGGAGACTTATTACTAGAAAAATCAGAAAATCAACCTTTGATCACCCGGATTATTTTACCCGTATCTTCTTCAAGTTGAAGGATATTTTAAATTTATTTGAGCTTGTTTAGTTTATTTTAGTGTTTTAATATGTTGCTTTCCTTGCGAATCGAAAACTTTGCTCTCATTGATCATTTAGATTTAGATTTAGGAACAGGCTTGAATGTTTTTACCGGAGAAACGGGAGCCGGGAAATCCATTATTTTAGATGCGGTTGATGCCATTTTAGGGGGAAAAGTAGACCGCCGTTCAATTCGGACGGGAGCGACTCGATCTTTATTAGAAGCAACATTTGAGATTGAAAAAAAATGGCTTAATTGGTTAACAGAACAAGAAATTGATTTAGTGGATGGGAGTTTAATTGTTTGTAGTCGAGAAGTGGTGATTACCGGGGATAAACTTCGCAGTCGATCACGGGTAAATGGAGTCTTAGTCAATCGTAAATTAATTGATCAACTCCGCGATCGCTTCATTGAAATTACCGCCCAAGGACAAACCTTACAATTAGGTCAACCGGAACTTCAACAGGAATGGTTAGATCTCTATGGCGGTCAAGCTTTAATCAACGCTAGAAAAGAAGTTTCCCTCGCCTATACCCAAGCTCAAACCTGTAGCCATGCTTTAGAAAAGCGTCGTCAATTTGAACAACAACGGTTACAACGATTGGATTTATTAACCTATCAAATTCGAGAATTAGATGCAGCAACCTTAACAACACCCGATGAATTAGAACAATTACAAATAGAACATCAACGGCTGAATCATATTGTTGAACTTCAGCAACAAAGCTATCAAATTTATCAAGCTTTATATCAAAATGAAAGTGGGTTAGCGGCTGCCGATTTATTGAGCCAAGCTGAAGGTAAATTAACGGATTTAGTTGAATATGATTCCCAACTGCAACCGATTTTAGAAATTGTCAGTGAAGCGGTGGCTCAAATTACTGAAGCTGGACGACAAATCGGCAGTTATGGCGAACAATTAGAATCCGATCCTCAACGGTTAGAAGAAGTGGAAGATCGAATTCGAGATTTGAAACAAATTTGTCGAAAATATGGGCAAAATTTAGGAGACGTGATCGAATATTATCAACGCATTCAAACCGAATTAAAAGACTTAGAAGATGAAGATCAATCTATTGAAGCTCTTGAAGAAGCTTATCAACACACCCTGCAAACCCTAAAAGAAACCTGTCAACAGTTGACCAGTCTACGTCAAAAAGCAGCCCATCAATTAGAAACTCATTTAATTAAAGAATTGAAACCTTTAGCGATGAAAATGGTTAAATTCCAGGTCGAACTTCATCCGATTTCTCCAACCGCAACAGGAGCGGATCAGATTCGATTTTGCTTTAGTCCGAACCCCGGAGAACCTCTCCAACCCTTGGGAGCGATCGCATCTGGGGGGGAAATGAGTCGGTTTTTGTTAGCCTTAAAAGCTTGTTTTTCTCAAATTGCAGGGTCAGGAACCTTGATATTTGATGAAATTGACGTCGGAGTATCGGGACGAGTAGCCACCGCCATTGCTCAGAAACTCCACCAACTCAGCCAACGCCATCAAGTCCTCTGTGTTACCCATCAACCTCTGGTGGCTGCTATGGGAGATCATCATTTTCGAGTCACGAAAGAAACCATTCAAACGGACTGTGATCTCAACTCCGAGGGGACTGATCCTGAAACTCGAACCGTTGTTCGGGTCACTCCCCTGACTTCCCCCCAACGCCGGGAAGAACTCGCTCAATTGGCCAGTGGAGAATCGGCCCAAGAAGCGATCGCCTTCGCCGAGTCCCTCTTGAGTCAAGCTGCATTGATGAAGAAATAGGGAGGCAGGGGATGTAAACTTTTTCTATAACCCATAAAAGTAATTAATTTGCGAACATAGTAGAGGCTGTCAGAATCCTTTTGACACCAAAAACTCTAAAATTATGACAAAATAAAGCTATTAATTGCTAACTAATATGAAATCTTTAAATGTTTGCTACACATCTCCCCCCTTTTTAAGGGGGGTTGGGGGGGATCATCTGTAGCGTTCATAATGGGATTTCATATAATAATATATGAGGATAGGACTATGAATGCTTTAACTGTTAATTTGAAATCATTAATAGAAATGACGGATGAGCAGTTTTTTCAGCTATGTCAAAACAACCGAGAATTGAGATTTGAAAGAAATGCAAATGGAGAACTAATAATTATGCCGCCAACGGGAGGAGAAACAGGAAACAAAAATGCGAGAATCACTCAACAGATAATGAATTGGACTGATGCTGATGGTACTGGCATTGCTTTTGATTCTTCGACTTGTTTTAAATTGCCTAATGGTGCAGATCGTTCTCCCGATGCTTCTTGGATCAAGTTAGAAAGATGGGATGCTTTAACTGATGAGGAAAAACAAAAGTTTCCCCCTATTTGTCCTGATTTTGTAATTGAGTTACTTTCTCCTAGTGATAGTTTGAAGACGACACAGGAAAAGATGAAGGAATATATAGATAATGGTGTGGGTTTGGGTATATTAATTAATCGTAAATCTCGTCAAGTAGAGATTTATAGACCCGAAAAAGAGGTTGAGGTTTTAGATTCTCCTGCTACGGTTTCGGGGGAAGATGTTTTAAAGGGTTTTGTGTTAAATTTGGAGATGATTTGGTAAATTGCGATCGCCACTTCAAAAAAATCAAACAGCGATCGCGAAGATCAAAAAGGAATATTCAGTTAATATAGAATAGGATATGAGATCGTTAAAATTTCTCCCCGAACATTCAATGAGGATAGGACTATGAATGCTTTAACTGTCAATTTGAAATCATTAATAGAAATGACGGATGATCAGTTTTTTCAACTCTGTCAAAACAACCGGGAATTGAGATTTGAGAGAAATGCAAATGGAGAGTTAATAATTATGCCACCAACGGGAGGAGAAACGGGAAATCGTAATGGTAGACTAAATCAACAATTATTTAATTGGACTGATGCTGATGGTACTGGCATTGCTTTTGATTCTTCGACTTGTTTTAAATTGCCTAATGGTGCAGATCGTTCTCCCGATGCTTCTTGGATCAAGTTAGAAAGATGGGATGCTTTAACTGATGAGGAAAAACAAAAGTTTCCCCCTATTTGCCCTGATTTTGTAATTGAGTTACTTTCTCCTAGTGATAGTTTGAAGACGACACAGGAAAAGATGAAGGAATATATAGATAATGGTGTGGGTTTGGGTATATTAATTAATCGTAAATCTCGTCAAGTAGAGATTTATAGACCCGGAAAAGAGGTTGAGGTTTTAGATTCTCCTGCTACGATTTCAGGGGAAGATGTTTTAAAGGATTTTGTGTTAAATTTGGAGATGATTTGGTAAATTGCGATCACCACTTCAAAAAAATCAAACAGCGATCGCGAAGATCAAAAAGGAATATTCAGTTAATATAGAATAGGATATGAGATCGTTAAAATTTCTCCCCGAACATTCAATGAGGATAGGACTATGAATGCTTTAACTGTCAATTTAGATTCAGTAATAAAAATGACTGATGACCAGTTTTTCAAGCTATGTCAAAATAACCGGGAATTGAGATTTGAAAGAAATGCCAATGGAGAATTAATTATTATGCCACCAACGGGAGGAGAAACGGGAAATCGTAATGCGAGTATTACTGCTCAAGTTTGGATTTGGAATGAGCAAAATAAGGAGGGTATAGTTTTTGATTCTTCCACTTGTTTTAAATTGCCTAATGGTGCAGATCGTTCTCCTGATGCTTCTTGGGTCAAGTTAGAAAGATGGGATGCTTTAACTGATGAAGAAAAACAAAAGTTTCCCCCTATTTGTCCTGATTTTGTGATTGAGTTACTTTCTCCTAGTGATAGTTTGAAAACCACACAGGAAAAGATGAAGGAATATATAGAATAGGATATGAGATAGTTAAAATTTCTCCCCGAACATTCAATGAGGATATGACAATGAATGCTGTAACTGTCAATTTAGATTCAGTAATAAAAATGACTGATGACCAGTTTTTCAAGCTATGTCAAAATAACCGGGAATTGAGATTTGAAAGAAATGCCAATGGAGAATTAATAATTATGCCACCAACGGGAGGAGAAACGGGAAATCATAATGCGGGTATTACTGCTCAAGTTTGGATTTGGAATGAGCAAAATAAGGAGGGTATAGTTTTTGATTCTTCGACTTGTTTTAAATTGCCTAATGGTGCAGATCGTTCTCCCGATGCGTCTTGGATCAAGTTAGAAAGATGGGATGCTTTAACTGATGAGGAAAAACAAAAGTTTCCCCCTATTTGTCCTGATTTTGTGATTGAGTTACTTTCTCCTAGTGATAGTTTGAAGACGACACAAGAAAAGATGAGGGAATATATAGATAATGGTCTGCGTTTGGGTATATTAATTAATCGTAAATCTTGTCAAGTAGAGATTTATAGACCCGAAAAAGAGGTTGAGTTTTTAGATTCTCCTGCTACGGTTTCGGGGGAAGATGTTTTAAAGGATTTTGTGTTAAATTTGGAGATGATTTGGTAAATTGCGATCGCATTCCCTATACCCAAAATTTATCTATCTAAACTTGAACTAACGGCTGATTGTTTATAGATGAACGAGGTTGAATCGTCTTTTTAATTTCTTCTCCCGCTAACTCTTCGGCTAGGCGTAACTCATAAGCTTTTTGCAAATTAAGCCATAGCTCTGCACCCGTGCCAAACCATCGTCCTAGACGTAATGCCGTGTCAGCAGTAATACCTCTTTGCCCTTTGAGAATTTGCGTAATCCGATTTGTGGGTATATGGAGCGATCGCGCTAATTCTGATGCACTAATTCCCAGTTCTTTTAATTCATCAGATAAGATTTCGCCAGGGTGAATTGCAGGTCTTGCCATAGTTTTTTTCTCCTTTAGTGATAATCGACAATTTCGATATTAAATGGGCGATTTTCTGTTTCTGTCCACTCAAAACAAATACGCCATTTGTCATTGATGCGGTGCTGTACTGCCCTTTTCTATCTCCGCCTAGTGCCTCAAAACGATTACTTGGCAAAGCCTTTAATGATTCTTTATTAGGTGCGGCTTCTAGGATTTCTAGGCGTTTATATGCTTGTCTTTCAAATGCCTGAAATTCTTTGACCCGATCGCCAGCAGCAAATTTGGCTGTGCGTTTGTCTTTATATTTTTGAGGCATAGGCAAGTGTTATGCGTTACGTCAAGCATAACATTTATATCGCAATTTCGCAAAAAATCAACCTGCGATCGCCTAAAAATAACGACTCACAGGAATAGCGATCGCAACGGTCTACGCAAGCACACTATATATAGCGTGTTTGGGTAAGTCCTGACCGATTAAAATCCGTGATATCCTCTTAAATCTGTGAGTCCGATTGCCTCTAGCCCTATTTTTTCAAAATTGGTACAACAAAACACAGACAGCAATCTATACTAAATGCAACAATAGTCCCACAAACCCCATTCACCCCAAATGAAATTAAATTGAGCAAGTTGTCTATATCCAAAGTAAACTGGTAAATAGTATTTCTGTATGTCTTACTTTCTTTTGATAGTTCAAAGCTTAAATTTTTATTAACTTTTCCCTTGGTATTGTTTTAGCCCTGGTTTATTTAAAATGACTATGAAATCTGCATCCCCAACCAATTCTGTATCGGAAGAATCCACCGTTGTTTCAGCACAAGTTGTTGATGTAACGATTGATGTAGCTGCTGTTAAAGAATCCACAACCGATCGCAATGGCAATCAACCCCAAACTTCAAGAGGGGGTGAAACCCCTCAACAAGCGCCTGCTTCATCGGATAAAGGCGGGGGTTTAGTTGTTACGAAGGAACAGGGTGGAAATTTCTCCTCTTTTTTAGCGCCTTTAACCAAAGATAATTTTGTTCAAGTCGTTAAAGAAGTTGAGGACAAACTTAAAACCGTTAATCAAACCCTATCGATGCTGAATAATCTGCTCGATGCCCAAGGGTTTGAGGAAATTCTCAATGAAATGCTGCGATCAATTACCATCAAAATAGGGGAATTGCTCAATGCAGATCGCACCACAATCTGGCTAGTCGATGAAGACAAACATGAACTCTGGTCAATTGTAGCCGGAGGAGCAGAAGGAAAACCCCTAGAATTGCGGATTCCTTCAACCGCCGGAATTGCCGGAGAAGTCGCTACAACCCGATCTGTTGTTAATATTCCTTACGATTTTTACGCTGATCCCCGTTCTGCTGCTGCCAAGAAAATGGATCAGAAAAACGGATATCGGACTTATACGATGCTGGTCATGCCTCTATTAAATGATGAGGATGGACTGGTGGCTGTGGTGCAGTTACTCAACAAATTAAAACTCAATTGTAATCCGGTACTTCCCTTAGATGAAAAAATAGATTTTGAGGGGTTTACTGCCGATGATGAAAAAATATTTGAAGAATTTGTTCCCTCCATTCGCCTGATTTTAGAATCTTCTCGTTCCTTCTATGCTGCTACCGTTAGACAACGAGCCGCCGCCGCGTTAATGAATGCGGTCAATGCCCTAAGTAAGAGCAGTTTAGACTTAGAAGAAACCCTAAAAAATGTTATGGATCAGGCAAAAGAATTAATGAATGCCGATCGCAGTACATTGTGGTTATTAGATGAAGAAAAAGGAGAACTTTGGACAAAAATTCCCATTGGGGGTAAGTTAGTTGAAATTCGTATTCCTCAACACGCTGGATTTGCTGGAATTGTTGCCCAAAGTGGTGCTCCGTTATTAATTCCCTTTGATCTTTACAACGATCCTCGCTCTGAAACTTCTAAACAAACTGACCAAAAAACCAAATATCGGACGTGCAGTATGTTATGTATGCCCGTGTATAATGCTGATGATCATCTGATTGGTGTGACTCAGTTAATTAATAAGAAAAAACAAGGAGATTTTCCGGCTTATGATCCGACTAATTGGCCAGAAGCCCCGGAACAATGGAAAGCCAGTTTTAATAACGATGATTTAGAATTCATGCGGGCGTTTAATATTCAAGCGGGGGTCGCGCTGCAAAATGCTAAATTATTCCAAAAAGTCAAAGAACAGGAACAACGACAAAAAGATATTTTGCGATCGCTTACAAATGGCGTGATTTCAACCGATAAAGATGGCAAAATGATTGCCACAAATGAATGTGCAATGGAACTCTTAGGACTGCGGGAAGAAGATGTCGTTCAAGGGCGTTCTGTTCGGGATTTACTTCAGATTAAAGAAGGAGATTTTGGAAAATGGTTTGATGTGGCTTTAGCCCCGAAAGATTCCAAAGATCGCCAACAATATTATCCCGATCAAACCCTATTATCCGGTGCTTCTCAAGAACCTCGGAGTATTAATTTATCGATTAATTCCATGTCCGATATTAACAACCCTGAAAAAGTCAGTGGGGCGTTAGTGGTCATGGAAGATATTAGTGGGGAGAAAGAAGTTAAGAACTTAATGTATCGCTATATGACCCCAGAAGTGGCAGAACAACTGTTAGCGAGTGGCGATACGGGCTTAGGTGGAAAACGCAAAGATGTAACGGTTTTATTTAGTGATATTCGCAGCTATACCACCTTAACGGAAAAACTACAAGCGGAAGAAGTTGTTACCATGCTCAACTCCTATTTTGAGGAGATGGTAGACACCGTATTAGGGTATAAAGGAACCCTCGATAAATATATCGGGGATGCGTTAATGGCTGTGTTTGGATCTCCAGCCCCCTTAGAAGATCACCCCTGGATGGCCATGCAAGCGGCTGTGGAAATGCGCTACCGTTTAGCGGAATACAATGAAGGTCGAGTAGCCCAAGGGTTAATGCCCATTAGTATTGGTATGGGTCTGCATTCCGATGAAGTCGTATCAGGAAATATTGGGTCGAGTAAACGGATGGAATTAACCTCCATTGGGGATGGAGTTAACTTAGCGTCTCGTTTAGAAGGAACCAGTAAACAATATGGCACGGATATTATTATTAGTGAGAATACCTATACTCATTATGCGGATCGGGTGATTGTTCGAGAACTGGATTTCATCACGGTGAAAGGAAAAAGTCAACCCGTGAGAATTTATGAACTGGTGGGAATTCGGGAAGGTAAATTAGTTCGACCGATTTCTGAAAAACAGCAAAGTATCATCGACCATTATCATCAAGGACGGCAATATTATCTCAAACCCGCAACAGAAAAATTAACGGCGGCGGAAATTGTACCGATCTTAGAAGAACTCGAAGAAATCACCGAAGCTCAGATGAAAAAACTGTCCTATGATGATAAAGATTTGTTAGGACAAATGTTGGTGAAAAATTCCTTGAAGAAACTCACCGAGATGTTAGATGAAAACACAATCAAACGGTTAGCCTTAGAAGAATTTAAACAAATGCCCAGCGAAGAAGCTTTAGGGGTGTTACCGGACAAAATTAAGGGATTAACTCCCCGTGAAACCAAAAAACTATTCATGGCTAAACTGAAACAGTTTACAACGGATGTTAATACCCAAGAAATGTTAGAAAATGAAGCAACGGAGATGGCTTTACCGAAACTGCGAAAAATGATTGATTTAGCTAAACGAAAATTTGCACTTAAAGCTAAAGAATCGTTGAGAAATGCCAAACGTGAATTTCTGACGGTACTAGAAATTGATCCTAAGAATAAAGCGGCTAAATTACACGTTGATCGCTGTATTCTCTATGAAACCACTCAACCCCCGGATGAAACCTGGGATGGAGTTTGGAATTTGACCGAAAAATAGCACCCGTTAATCGAGGGTGGGATTCTATAAGGTAAAATGATTGTGTAACTTTGGTGTTGCACAACTATTGTTCAAAGACTGAGGCATGAAAATGGACGCTAATCTCATCGGGTAAAGTCCGGGTTTGACCTGTAAAGTTAAGATTTTTGAATAGAATTTAATCTGACGCAGTTGAACGTCATAAACTGAATTTTAGATCAATAGACGCGCTCGTTTCCAAACTTCCCACTTTTTCTTATGGTTAACAATCAGAGAGTAAGATATGCCTAGAGTCAGTTCACAATTATCCGATCTTCAGTGGGTTAAGCAAGTTCGTGACTTGTTAATTGAAGTGGCACGGGCTTCTTTAGCCGATAGTCCGAAATTGCCGGAGAGTGTCGGCACTCAAGCATTGCCTTTAGCTCAAAAAGCCCAAACTATTCTGCAAAAAAACACCAACACACCCAATCATCAGACGAGTTGGCAATCTCAAAAAAGTCAATGGATTGAGGACGTGCGACAATTGTTGTTGGAACTGTCTCGAATTGCTTTAGCAGAACGACCGAAACTCCCTGAAAATATTGCTCAACGGGCGTTGACTTTAGCGGAAACCGCCCAGGATATTCAGGAAGTTTCAGATGATTCAGGACGAGATGACACTTCAGGGAATGATGATGATGAAGCCGATGATTCTCCTCCAGAAACAGCCTTGTCCGTTAATGATTTATTCAAGCGTTTAAAAGAGTGTTTAACAATCGAATCTCAAAACAGTCATCAAGTTGGAGATGCTCAATGGCAGCAATTGTTAACATTACTTGACATGGTTCAGGATACCTATAACAGAATCCCAAAATCTTGAGCGATTCTGAGGGCATTGAGAGAGGTAGAGAAATTTACCCTAGGCTTTGAACAGCAGAAATTTCTCCCAATCTCTCTATAAAGGAGGAAACACTTTCCTTGAGTTTGTGCTATATTAGAATTTAGAAATTGTAATTTTTAAACAATTAATATCAAGCAGTCGTAGCTTTTATTTATGGAATCAGATAGTCAACCAGCCAGGAAAGAGTGAAAAATCTACTGATAGATTGGCAGACCTCATTGGAACCTTTATCGCTGTGTTAACCTTAACGCTACCTTTGCTTGCGATTGCCCGCTATTCTCCCAGCCAAATTAATCCTTGGCAGTCTTATCCCCCTAATTACCCATCAATTCAGAAGTAGGGGGTATGGGCTGTTGACTTTCTTTGAGATCCTCTCCCCCCTTGGAGGAAATGCCCATCCCCTTTAGAATGCTATTGGGGGAATGCCCCTAATTTGATTATTGCAACAGCTTGGAGAACGACTCGTGGATTTATCAAAAATTCCGCCCCAACCTAAACCGGGTTTAATTAATGTTTTGATTGAGATTCCCGCCGGAAGTAAAAACAAATACGAATACGATAAAGACTTACAAGCCTTTGCTCTGGATCGTGTGCTGTTTGCTTCGGTGCAATATCCGTTTGATTATGGTTTTATTCCTAATACCTTAGCCGATGATGGAGATCCCTTAGATGGGTTGGTGATTATGGATCAACCCACCTTTCCCGGCTGTGTGATCGCAGCGCGACCCATTGGGATGTTAGAAATGGTAGATGGTGGGGATCGAGATGAAAAAATTCTCTGTGTTCCCGCCGCCGACCCCCGCTATGCAGACGTAAAATCCCTTAAAGATATCGCTCCCCATCGCCTCGAAGAAATTGCAGAATTTTTCAGAACCTATAAAAATCTGGAACGAAAAGTCACGGAAATTTTAGGTTGGCAAGATGTTGATCAAGTGGCTCCCCTTGTTGAGCAGTGTATTCAAGCTGGAAAACCCAAAGGTTAATTCCCGTTCAACTTCAATCCTTTAGGATGACATAGGAGACAAATCCAACTTTCACAACCATGCACCGAACACTACTATACGCTAAGATTCATAACTGTACTTTAACCGCAGCTAATGTTCACTATGTGGGAAGTATCACCATTGATCAATCCTTACTCGATGCTGCTGGAATCTTCGTTCATGAACAGGTACAAGTCGTGAATGTTGCCAATGGGGAACGGTTTGTCACCTATGTTATTCCCGGCGCTGCTGATTCCGGTGCGATCGAATTGAATGGAGCAGCGGCTCGTTTGGGGGTAGTGGGCGATCGCTTAATTGTCATGTCTTATGCACAATTTTCCCTCGAAGAAGCAACCACCCATCAACCTAGAGTCGTGTTTGTCGATGAGAATAATCGAATTGTGGAAATTCGAGGCTAAAATGAACTGGGTCGTTCACCTCTGTGATAAAATGCAACAGGTTGTTAACCTACCTGCACGGCTGAACAGACCCAGAGTGCAGCCCTGCTCTGGCTGTAACTCGCTAAAAAAAATCAGGGAATCTATCAGCCCATTGACTCTCTCGGTATTTTAGTCCGATGGCAACGGCTGATAGGGAAACAGAATTGAATAAGCCCCTTGGGGTGCAGGGTGTCTCCCTAAGTCATACGGGGCTATTATAGGAGAGAGTGGGATGTATAGATTGCATCACCACAATCTTCAAAGTATAGGTCAGCCCCAACTCGCTTTGTCGGGTTAAGGCTCATCCTAATCAAGCAGGAAGCCTACACACAATACCCCTAGGTTAGTGTAGGGTCAGTCACCGTTCTACGTCCAAGGCTAAAACAAACGATGCCAGTTTCTGATCCGCCAGCCCAGAACCCAAAGTCCTCTGATGAAGCAACCCCCATGGACAAGAACTCTTCGACCGATTTTTCCGTGCGATTCTGGGGGGTAAGAGGTAGTATACCCACGCCCGGATCTCAAACGGTTCGATATGGAGGCAATACCTCCTGTGTAGAAATGCGCTTGGGTGAAAAACGCTTAATTTTTGATGCGGGTACAGGCTTAAGAGTTTTGGGGCTGGATCTGCTCAAACAGATGCCTGTGGAAGCCTATCTGTTCTTTTCCCATACCCATTGGGATCACATTCAAGGGTTTCCGTTTTTTGTTCCGGCTTTTATCCCGATTAATCGCTTTCATATCTATGGTGCGATCGCCCCAGATGGCAGTACAATTAAAGATCGTCTTTGTGATCAGATGGTTCACCCGAATTTCCCGGTGCCGATTCATGTGATGCAGTCGGATATGAAGTTCTATGACTTATCACCGGGGGATGTGCTGACCTTGGATGATATTAAGATTGAAACGGCTCCTTTAAATCATCCTAATGTAGCGGTCGGATATCGAGTCACTTGGCAAGGGCGCACGGCGGTTTACTGTACCGACACTGAACATTTTCCAGATCGCTTCGATGAAAATGTTCTCCACCTAGCTAGGGAAGCCGATGTTTTCATTTATGATGCCACCTATACCAACGAAGAATATCATAATGACAAATTTCCTAAAATTGGTTGGGGACATTCGACTTGGGAAGTGGGGGTGGAAGTCGCTAAAAAAGCTGGGGTGAAACAGGTGGTCATGTATCAACATGATCCGTCCCATAACGATGATATTCTCGATCAAATTGAAGCTCAGGTACAAGCTGTTTTTCCCAATGGGGTTGTAGCCCGGGAAGGCATGATTTTAAAACTCAACTAACAACCTATTCTCAGACAGAAGGTGTCACTTTGGGCTAGGATTTCAGGTGATGTTTGCAGATGGGTTTTGGTTATGGGTTTTCTTAGTCAAGAACAAAATCAGCAGCAGCACAGGCAAACGGGATGGTTTTCTTCCTGGCTGTCGGTTATGATTGTTGGCATCTGGAGTATTAGCATCGCGTTAGGGATGGTACATTCCCTGAATGCAGCGTCTCCATCACAGAAAAATGATCCGGGACTCATTATTAATCAAATGGCGAGTGTAGATAGCATAGAACCCGAATATCAATTAGGATTAGAACTGTATCTCAACACTTGTTCAACTTGTCATATTCCCATTCCTCCCCAAGTCTTTCCCACCCAAACCTGGCAACAAATTATTCAAGATGAACAACATTATGGTGCGACGCTTCAACCCTTAGATGGGCCCTCATTGTTGTTAATGTGGAAATATCTTCAAACCTATTCCCGTTCAATTCCGCTTCAGGAAGAAGCTATCCCTTATCGGTTCAATCGTTCTCGTTATTTTAAAGCGCTGCATCCCCGTGTTGAGTTTTCTCAACCGGTGACGGTGAATAATTGTACCAGTTGTCATCCCGGTGCATCGGAATTTAACTACCGCAATTTAACACCGGAGTGGGAAAATTCTCCTTAAGTCTACACCCGAATTGATCAGGAGAAATCGTTGTTTTTAATAAAAATCCTGAAGCTAACTAATATGATATTATCATTGTTTCCCTTGTTTCGTTGGTTGAATATCCGGCAAGGAATTCCCCTCCGTTGGGTACTTGTTATTCCCTTTTTATTAGAAATTTCAATTGCTGTGGGTTTAACAGGTTGGTTCGCTTTCCGGCATGGAGAAAAAGCGATTAACGAACTGGCACAACAGATTGAAACTGAAGTGAGTTCTCGAATTCAACAACACTTAAATGCTTATCTTTCTACCCCCCATCAAATTAATCAAATTAATGCCGATGCGGTTCAATTAGGATTATTAGATCTCAAAAAATATCCTGAAGTCGGGCATTATTTTTGGAAACAAATTCAAGCTTTTGATGTGGGTTATATTTATTATGTACTTCCTACGGGAGAATATGCAGGAGCCGGGTATTTTTTAGATTTGAAGAAAGCCACTATTGATGAACTGTCTCCCCAAACTCAATGGAAAGCCAATACTTATGCAACGGATCAGCAGGGAAATCGGATTCGGTTAATGGCTTCCTATAATGATTATAACCCTAGAAGTGAAGCGGCATATACCGATGCTGTGAGAGATCGAAAACCCGTTTGGAGTCAGATTTATCAATGGGATAATTTTCCTGATATTATTTCAATTTCTGCGAGTTATCCCCTTTATAATACTCCCAATGATTTAGTTGCAGTCTTGATTACAAATTTACGTTTATCCCAAATTAGTGAATTTTTAAAACGCTTAAAAATTAGTGAGTCTGGACAAACTTTTATTTTAGAACGGAATGGACTTTTGGTGGCGAGTTCCTCCTCAAAACCGCCTTATCAAATGGTGAAGGGTGTGGCAAAACGGCTGAATGCGGCGGACAGTCAAGATGTCATGATTCGAGAAACGTTTAAGGCTTTAACTGAAAAATTTGGTCAAGTTAACTCGATTATGACCGATCAATCTCTTCAGATTTTTATTAATAATCAATATCAATTTGTTAAAATTACTCCTTGGAAAGATCAATGGGGTTTAGATTGGTTGATTGTGGTGGTTGTTCCTGAATCGGATTTTATGAATCAAATTAATGCCAATACTCAAAAAACCATTATTCTTTGTATTGTTGCTGTGGGACTTGCTACCTTATTCGGATTGTTAACCTCTCGTTGGATTACTGAAAAAATTCTTTGGCTGAGTTATGCTTCCCAGGAAATTGCCAATGGAAATCTTAAACAAAAAATTAATATTAATGGAATTAAAGAAATTAAGATTTTGGGTAATTCTTTTAACCAAATGGCTCAACAATTACAACAATCTTTTACCGTTTTAGCAACCGCCAATGAAAGCTTAGAACAACGAGTTGAAGAACGCACCACACAACTCCAAACGGCTAAAGAAGAAGCTGAATCTGCGAATCAAGCAAAAAGTGAATTTTTGGCGAATATGAGTCATGAATTACGGACTCCTTTAAACGGAATTTTAGGTTATGCTCAAATTTTGCAACGGGAACCGAATCTTAGTCCTAAACACTTACAAGGACTGCATATTATTTATGAGTGTGGTTCCCATCTGTTAACCCTGATTAATGATATTTTAGATTTTTCTAAAATTGAAGCCCATAAATTAGAACTTTATCCGGTAGACTTTAATTTAGAATATTGTTTATGGGGAATTCGAGAAGTTTGTCGGTTGAAAGCTGAACAAAAAGAATTAAAATTTATTGACCTAGAATTAACACCGTTACCTTTAGGAATTCAGGGGGATGAAAAACGGTTACGTCAGGTTTTGTTAAATCTATTAGGAAATGCGATTAAATTTACGGATGAAGGATCAGTGACTTTCTCTGTACAAGTATTATCTGAGTCTCCAGAAATTCCATCAGGGGAAAGCCAATCTTTTATCCCTAAAATTTATACTCTGCGATTTCAAGTTGAAGATACGGGAATTGGGATGACGGCTCAACAAATTGAAAAAATCTTTTTACCCTTTGAACAAGTTGGAGAACAGGAGCGAAAAGCAGAAGGAACTGGGTTAGGGTTAGCCATTAGTCATCAAATTGTAGAGATGATGGGAGGCAAAATTAAGGTTGAAAGTATCCTCGGAAAAGGTAGTCGCTTCTGGTTTGATGTAGACTTTCCCGAAGCAGAAGAGCAGTTAGTCAAAACTCATCAAACTCAACAAAAAATTGTCGGTTATCAGGGAGAAAAACGTAAAATATTAATTGTAGATGATCGCTGGGAAAACCGAGCCGTTATTATGAATCTTTTAGAACCTATCGGGTTTGAAGTTAGGGAAGCAACTCAGGGACAAGAAGGGTTAAAAAAGGTCAAAGAAGGGTTTCCTGATCTGGTGATTACAGATATAACGATGCCTGTTTTAGGTGGGTTAGAAATGACCCGACAATTAAGATCAGATTTAGAATTTTCTGATTTGATAATTATTGCTTCTTCGGCTTCTGTTTTTAGTTCAGATCGAGAGGAATGTTTAAAAGCAGGCTGTAATGGTTTTTTACCTAAACCCATTCAAGAACAAAATTTATTGAATCAACTCCAACACTGGTTAAACTTAATTTGGATTTATGAAAACTCAGACACTATCGCTGTGACTCCCCGGTCATCCCCATCTGTTGATTCTTTCATTATTCCTCCTCCTGAAGAACTGACTCAGTTGTACGATTTGGCAAGGGGAGGCTATATTTTAGAAGTTCAAAGTGAGGCTAATCGAATTAAGGAGTTAGATGATCAATATATTGCCTTTGCAGATTATATTCTACAATTATCTGAAGCGTTTGAAGATGAAGAGATTATTCGACTTATTCAACCTCACCTTATTTAAAAAATCATGAAAAATCCCCATCATTCCTATTCGATTTTAATTGTGGATGATAATCTTACCAATATTAAATTATTGCTAGATATTTTAAATCAGTCTGGCTTCCGAGTTTCCATTGCCAAAAGTGGAGAAAATGCCTTAGTTAAACTTCAAGAAAACTTACCCGATTTAATTTTATTAGATGTGATGATGCCGGGAATTGATGGTTTTGAAACCTGCCGTCAGTTAAAGGAAAATCCAAAAACGAAAGATATTCCTGTCATTTTTATGACGGCTTTGAGTGAGTTAGGAAATAAAGTTAAAGGGTTACAATTGGGAGGAGTTGATTATATTACAAAGCCGATTGAACCTGAAGAAGTATTAGCTCGAATTCATGTGCATTTACAATTAAGAAAAATGCAGCTTCAGTTAATTCAAACGGAAAAAATGTCGAGTTTAGGTCAGTTAGTCGGAGGGGTAGCTCATGAAATTAATAATCCGATTAATTTTATTTATGGAAATATCTTTCATGCTCAAAAATATGTCCAAGATTTATTGAAAACTATCGAGCTTTATGAACAATATCTTCCCTCTGATATTCCCGAACTTAAAACCTGGTCTGAAGAAATTGATTTTGACTTTTTAAAAGATGATCTTCCTCAACTTTTATCTTCTATGGAAATAGGTGCTAACCGCATTCGGGATTTAGTGCGATCGCTGCGTGTTTTTTCTCGACTTGATGAAGCACAATTAAAAGAGATCGACTTAAAAGAAGGAATTGAAAGTACATTAATGTTATTAAGTCATCGCCTTAAACCGACTTCCCATCGTCCTGAAATTGAAATCATTCAAGATTATGACAAATTACCCCTCATTGAGTGTTATGCTAGTGAGATAAATCAAGTTTTTATTCATGTTTTCAATAATGCGATTGATGCGATTGATAGTAAAGCGCTCATGTTAGGAAATCATTCTAAAACGCTGAATGTATTTGTTCCTCAAATTCGGATTAAAATTGAATCCACCACTGAGCAAGATGGATTAAAAATTAGTATTGCTGATAATGGGATTGGGATGTCTGCTGAAGTTCAACGCCGCAGTTTTGACCAATTTTTCACAACTAAACCTGTGGGTCAAGGAACGGGTTTAGGATTAGCAATCACCTATGCTATTATTGTAGATAAACATGGAGGAACCTTAACCTGTAATTCTGAAGTAGGACAGGGAAGCGAGTTTAAGATAACCTTGCCCTTTTCTCAGGAAAAAAGGTTAAATTAAGGGAAATTAAGGGATCAGAATTTTAAACGCTTCAAATGTTGTTAAAAATCCTTCTCCTTGAGGAGATGCACACATCAAACCCGCTTGAACTGATGGGTTAGGAGTTAAATAACCTAACCGTAATAGTTGATAATCTTGACCATTGAATGAATATTGAATTTCTACTGATTCTGATCGGCGTTGTAATTTTAACCATAAAGAAGTAGGAGAGAAAGACAGAGGAATTACAGACCAATCAGAATAATCTCTTGTAATTACTGCACTAACATTCTGCACTTCTTCCACAAATTCAATTCCACATTTTAACCAAACGGTTTCACTTTCCCGCACCATTAACCCCGCTTGGTCATACAGAGTTTGATATTGTCCTGTAATTTTTACTTCCAGGTCAAAATCCCCGGTGATTTCCTGATAATAAAAATGTCCATTATCTCGAATAAAATCATAATGAGTAATTCGCCAAAAATCTGTTTTTTCTCCTGATTTAATGATGATTTTATCCCCTTTCTCTTGCCAAAAAGGGGGTTCATTGTACCAAGATTTGAGGGTTTCAGACATTATATAAACTCCTCACAAAAACTCTATAGAGAAACCAAAAACTCAACTAACCCTTAATTACTAATTTTTGGAGCCGGGGTTCTGACCGTTTGAGCATTCTGATAAACCCACAATCCTAACCCCGCTAATATTAAACTCAAAATTGCCATAATCACGACAAAAACTTTTTTCATTTTCATCGTTTCGGCTTCATATTCCAACAGCATTTCCTGTTTAATTCTTTTCTTTTCGTCAAAAGGTTCTAAATTCATATTAATTCAGGATTATCGGTTGACAGTTGACAGTTGACGGTTAACAGTTAACCGCCAACCGCCTTTTAATTAGCTAACCGAAGTTTCAACAACTTCTGAAGATTGAGGATTAATGCGGGGTTGCGAATCTGCATACAAGCGATTGAGAGCATTCAAATACGCTTGAGCCGAGGCGACAATAATATCAGTATTGGCGGCATGACCGGAAAACACTCGACCTTCATGACGTAAACGAATGGTGACTTCCCCAATGGCGTCAATTCCGGCCGTTACCGACTGTACCGAGAACTCAATTAACTCATTAGAAACATTCGCCACCCGGTTAATCGCCCGATACACCGCATCAACGGGGCCAGTTCCAATCGCCGCATCGGTTAATTCTTGGCCGTCAGGGGTGCGGACTGTTACCGTAGCGGTGGGACGCGATTGATTTCCACAGGACACCTGCACAAATTCCAAATGGAATAATTCTGGCGCCTGTTGAATCTCATCATTAACAATCGCTTCCAAATCCCAATCGGTGATTTCTTTTTTCTTATCGGCCAATTCTTTAAACCGAACAAAGGCTTTATTCACCTCATCTTCGCTTAATTCAAATCCCAACTCCCGCATCCGAGTTTGAAACGCATGACGCCCGGAATGTTTGCCCAAAACAATCAAGTTATCATTCAAGCCAATGGATTGAGCATCCATAATTTCATAGGTGCGTTTATGCTTTAAAATCCCATCTTGGTGAATTCCCGACTCATGGGCAAAGGCATTCGCTCCCACAATGGCTTTATTGGGTTGGACTAACATTCCCGTTAAGTTAGACACCAAACGAGAGGTTTTATAAATTTGGCGAGTGTCAATATTCGTTAAGGGCTTTTCCGACTCCGCAGGACGACCCAAAAACGGGTTAAAATATTGGCGTCGGACGTGTAACCCCATCACCAATTCTTCTAACGCGGCATTTCCAGCCCGTTCTCCAATGCCATTAATGGTACATTCCAACTGACGCGCCCCATTTTTCACCGCTTCTAAGAAATTGGCAACGGCTAAACCCAAATCGTTATGACCATGAACGGAAATAATCGCTTGGTCAATATTGGGGACATTATCTTTAATCCCTTTAATAATTGCCCCAAATTCTGCCGGAGTGGTATAACCGACCGTATCAGGTATATTAACCGTTGTGGCTCCGGCTGCGATCGCTCGTTCTAAAACTTGATAGAGAAATTCCGGGTCAGACCGTCCCGCATCTTC
Organism: Planktothrix sp. FACHB-1365; assembly: GCF_014697575.1. Classification (GTDB taxonomy): domain Bacteria; phylum Cyanobacteriota; class Cyanobacteriia; order Cyanobacteriales; family Microcoleaceae; genus Planktothrix. Next base: position 151,325 of record NZ_JACJSC010000011.1, read on the forward strand.
GGGAGAAAACTCAATATCATCCACAAAGGATTTGGCATAGGCCACCATTTCTGAAGTAATCTCCAACACCTCAGACCGGGTTTTTTTGAGTTTATATTCCAAATGAATATCCGAAGTGGCAATAAAGGTATGAATTCGGCGATGGACAGCCGGGGAAACCGCCTTCGCCGCTGCTTCAATATCCCCTTTCACCGAGCGAGCTAAACTACAAATCACCGGGCCATCTTCCGTTCCCACCGTTTCAGCAATGCGCGAAACCGCCTCAAAATCCCCCGGACTCGCAATGGCAAATCCAGCCTCAATCACATCCACGCCTAAACGGGCCAATTGTCGGGCAATCACGAGTTTTTCATCGACATTGAGGGTGGCGCCGGGACATTGTTCGCCATCCCGCAAGGTGGTATCAAAAATAATAATTCGGTCGGGGTTCGGTTGAAATTTCATGATTAGAAAATCCTGTTGTCAAGGTTAAAGATTGACCGTTACACCTGGGAGGTTAACAGTTGAAGAACTTCCGTTACGTTTGATTAGAATCTGTGTTGCTTCCCTGGGGGGAAGGCAGCATATCAGTAGCGCGGATAGCCGATGGGGTCTTAATTTTCAGAATCATGATTTCTACGCTTGGTCAGACCAAATTTTAATAATCAGTTTTTTCAATCTGTTCTCGAATATCATTGAGATCAATATAACGATCCGTTGCATTCCGCAGTTCTCGGGCGATCATTCCTTCTGTAGAAACAACAGTAATATGAGTATTTTTAGATCGTAACAGTTCAATTGCCCGTTCAAAGTCTCCATCTCCACTAAAGAGGACAACCCGATCATATTGGTCTACGGTATTAAACATATCTACAACAATTTCAATATCTAAATTAGCTTTTTGAGAATAGCGACCGGAACTATCATCATAATATTCTTTTAAAATTTTTGTGCGAACTGTATAACCTAGACTAATTAACGCATCTCGGAAACCTCGTTGATCTTGGGGGTCTTTGAGTCCTGTATACCAAAAGGCATTGACTAAGGTAATCTCCGCTTGTTCTGTTTTGAAATAGGTCAAAACCCTTCGGGGATCAAAAAACCAACCATTTTTTTGTTGAGCATAGAACATATTGTTACCGTCCACAAATATAGAAAGACGGTTTTTTACGTTAGGCATAGAAACTTAAGACCTAATATTTGTAGTAAAGAATTTAATCTAAATATTCTATCTTACCATCCCTAATCAAAGAAAGTCTCTCGTTCAACAACTGCTGTTGTTTCCCCATGAATCTTTCATCGGATAGATGTAAGAATATAATTTGATCCTACCGTATGAATGCAGTACAAACTAGCCCTTAACAGAAGAAACATAAACCTTTATCAATTCGTTGGGTATTGATTGGATTAACCCTTGATTATTTAACGACTTGAGCCATTTTTTAACACACCAAGTTATATCCTGATTTTTAGTGTTAATCATTGGGCTGAGGTTAATTTTACTCCGTGTCAATAAGTGAGAAACCCAGGAACAAGGTAAAACTTTATTGGCTAGTCTTTGGCAAGATTCCGTGTTACAGGAAACTGTTAACACGAAATGAAACTTAAGATTTAGCCCTATTGGTTTCTATCACTTCTGGGTCTGGACGATGACAACAGTTAAGGATTTGGTTGTTACTGATCTACAATATAGAAATAGTCTATAACCTTTCTAGTATACCGAATAAAGGAACAGTCCTCGTAATCTTAATCACCTCAACGTAAATTTATTGAGGGGATTAGCCATAACTCCCCAGCCATCCTAGTTTCTGTTTATCCTTGTCCTTGGATCTGGAATTGTTATCCTGTTTCTGTTGTTTCCCGCTACTGAACACTTAGATATTCTAGGCTTTTTTGCTTTCTAGTGCCCATCGAGCCAGTTCTGTACGATTATGAAGGCCTGTTTTTCCCAACATATTGCTCACATGACTTTCAATCGTGCGTTGACTGACTTTCATAATCCGAGCAATATCACGGTTTGCTAAACCTTGGGCGACTAACTGTACAACCCTTAACTCCGTTGGAGTTAGTTCTACATTTCGACGCACCCGTAATTTAGGGCCATTATCCACATTGGGATTTTGGCGCTGAATCAAACGGGATGCTTGTCGCAGGGAAGATTCCACTTGAGCCACTAATTCTTCAGGTTCAAAAGGCTTAACAATATAGACATCGGCTCCGGTATTCAAACCTTTGACTTTATCTTGGCTTTGTCCTTTTGCTGATAAAAATAGAACAGGAATCCATCCGGTACGCGGATCTTCTCTAATTTGCTTAACTAGAGTATAGCCGTCCATTTCTGGCATCATAATATCGCAGATCATCAGATCAGGAAGTTCTTGTTCGAGAATTTCCAATGCTACTCTGCCGTTCTCTGCGGTGATGACATCATATCCCCGAAATTCTAAATAATCCCTGACCAATAAGACCAGGTTGGGGTCATCATCCACCAGCATGAGTCGTTTTTGTTCTCCGTTACTATCCTTCATTTTAAATATGTTCCAATGGAGAATCCTGCAACATCAAGGACAATTTTTGAGATTGATTCAAGGAGCCGGATGAACAGCTTTTTATTGATCTTGGGACTCAAAAACCTTGATTGTCGTACATTTGACTACCCCTGAATTAGGGAGACATTTCTCTGAAGTCAGTCGTCTCCTGATTTAGCTGTCATTGACATCCTCCCGACACCAACGATCAAGCTTATGGTGCGGGTCTTCTGGCTCCCATTTTCGATAAAACAGCGCTCTGAAAAATAGATATATAGGCAAGTTTACGACATTTTACTAAGAAATGATCCAATATCTATCATACCGGAAATCGGATCTGTATAAGTTACAAATGCTTAAGCAAAAAAAGACTTAACGTTTCAATAGATTTCTTAGCTAATCCTTGACCTCTGGTGGGACACAAGAAAAACAATCCGGTAGAGGATGGGTGAGAAACACATACTCTTCTACTACTTGAGAACCCAAAATATGCTCTTGGAGAATTCGTTCAATCACAGTTGGTGTTGCAGAATGATACCAAACCCCATCAGGATAAACCACTAAAATAGGGCCATGAGTACAAACACGCAAACAATTAGCTTTGGTTCTGAACGTACAACCGGGTTGAGTCTCTGTCGGCTGATCCAGTTTTAACTCAGCTAATCGTTTTTTCAAATAGTTCCAAGCTTCTAAACTCTCTTCCTTAGAGCAACAGAGGGGTTTAGTTTGATCCGCACAAATCAAAATATGGCGCTGAATTTTATCTAATCCCAAAGCTTGCACCGCTTTCACCAGAGGTTGAGTCCCTAAACCCGACTCAGAAGTCGCAATCATCGCAGATTCAGACGAAGATGACATACAATTACGCCGTTTGATCTAAAAAGCCTTAAAACTATATCGTAACAGGTCGTAATCAGTTATCAGTTATCAGTTATCAGTTATCAGTTATCAGTCATCAGTCATCAGTCATCAGTCATTAGTCGTTAGATGTAGCTAACGTCTACCGCATTACTCCACACCAGAAATAGACGGGAAACTTGGTAGCCTCGCCTATAAGCGAGCGAGGCGGAAAAGTGACTCGGCGGATTTATCCGCATTCAATTAATAGTGATGTGGATCTTCAATATATTTCTGAATAGTTG